>CAYLPM010000471.1:0-1660 GCA_964385525.1 uncultured Gemmatimonadaceae bacterium | reverse complement strand
CGGCGGATGCTCAGCAGGTGGCGAAAGACACTCTCCAGCGATGCGTCGACCGGCTCGAAGCGCGTAACACGCACCGACCGCTGGATGGAGAGTGCGGGCAGCGCAGTCCCAAGCGCGGCGAGATTCGATGTCTCTACCTCGAGACCGCCGTCCTCGAAGCGCACGCTCACGACTGCGGGCAGATCCATGAGGGCCCGTGCGAGGTTGCGCGGCTCGTCGACATCGATGCGCACCTTGTGCGGGATGTGCGTCATTGCCGCGCGAATCGCGCGAATGCCGCCGGCCGCGGCGAGCTTGCCGTCGAGGATGGCGATCACGCGATCCGTCATGCGCTCGACTTCCGCGAGCACGTGCGACGACACGATGATCGTGCGGCCGGCGGCGGCCAGCTCGTGGAAGATTCCGATGAGTACTGCGCGCTGCATCGGATCTGCGCCGTTCAAAGGCTCGTCGAGCACGAGCAGGTCGGGCTTGCTGACGAGCGCCGCCGCGACCTTGGCTCGCTGTCGCATGCCCTTCGAGTATTCGGCGATTGGACGGTCCGCGGCGTCCAGCAAATTCACGCTGGCGATGGCAGCAACTACGGCCGCGGCAGATGCATCGCATTTGCTCAACTCGGCTGCATAGCGCACGAGCTGACGTGCCGAGAGGTGCGCGTAGACGGCGTCCTCCTCGGGAACGAACGCGACGCGCCGATAGACGTCCGGGTCCTTCCGCGGATCGGTGCCGAAGACGGACACGCTCCCCTCCGACGGCTTCAGCAGTCCCGTGATCATGCGCATGAGCGTGGTCTTGCCCGCGCCGTTCGGGCCGAGCAGTCCGGTGATGCCGGGGCCGAAGGAGCACGACACATCCGAGACGGCGACCTTGGTGCCGAACCATTTCGATGTGCCGTGCACGACGACCGTCGCGTTCGCGGCGCTGGCCGGGTCGCGACTGGACGCGGGCGGTTCCGGCGCCGGCGGCACCAGCGTCGTCACCATCAGAAGTCCCTCCGGTACCGGCGATGCGCGATCACGGCGGTCGCGACCGCAATGAGAAGGATGGCCACGGCGCCGACCCAGGGATCGAGGCCGGCGCGATCGAGCGCAAACTGCTCGCCCTCACGGTCGAACAGCCAGTTGCGCACCGACGCCGGATTCCAGAACAGCGCGAGGGGCGCCAGGACCTTGAAGATGAAGCGGTCCGTCGCTCTCGGCATCGCCTCGATCACGGAGCCGGTCATGAACATGATGAAGACATGGACGCCGGTCGCGATCGCGACACGACGGACGAACACCGCTATGAGGAACGCAGGCGCGCCGTACGCGAGCACGTAAGCGGCGGTGGCTCCCACTATCTCCGGTATCTGCTTGCCGTTCTCCACCAGCCCCGCACGGAACCCGTCGACATGGAGCGACGAGATGCCCAGGTAGAGGATGGCATGAGGGATCAGGATGAACAGGGAGGTGAGCACAACCAGGGCGGCACCTCGCGCGAAGAGGTAGTCGACCGCACGCACGGGACGTGATGCATAGATCGCGAGCACGCCGTGCTGGCGATCCGGAATCAGGAGCGTCGGCGCCGCGAGAGCGACGAAGAGCATGGCGAGCGTGCCGATCATGTCGAAGAAATCGGCCGGGTCACCGAACGGGCCCGCGTCCTCGAGGGAAAAGCCCTC
>CAYLPM010000470.1:0-2701 GCA_964385525.1 uncultured Gemmatimonadaceae bacterium | reverse complement strand
CGGCAGTCGCGTCGCGACGTCGAGAAGAAGGAGAAGGCGCCCGCGCTGAAGGCGAACCCGCAGAAGCGGGGTGTCTGTACGCGCGTGTACACCACGACGCCCAAGAAGCCGAATTCGGCGTTGCGCAAGGTCGCGCGTGTGCGGCTCACGAACGGGTTCGAGGTGTCGGCGTACATTCCCGGAGAGGGGCACAATCTGCAGGAGCACTCGATCGTGCTGATCCGCGGCGGGCGTGTGAAGGATCTGCCGGGGGTGCGCTACCACATCGTGCGCGGGACGCTCGATGCGTCGGGCGTGCAGGGGCGGAACAAGAGCCGCTCCAAGTACGGCACGAAGAAGCCGAAGGCTGCCGCAGGAGGGAAGAAGTGAGCCGCCGCAAGAAGGCCGTGAAGCGTCCGGTGCTGCCGGACGCCCGGTACGACAGCCAGACCGTCTCGAAGTTCATGAACGCGATGATGTTCCAGGGGAAGAAGAGCACCGCGGAGCGCATCTTCTACGGCGCGATGGATCTCGTCGAGTCGCGCACCGGGCAGCCCGGGGTGAACGTCTTCAAGCAGGCGCTCGCCAACCTGAAGCCGGTGGTCGAGGTGAAGAGCCGCCGGGTCGGCGGGGCCACGTACCAGGTGCCGGTCGAGGTGCGGCCGGAGCGCCGCACGGCGCTGGCCATGCGCTGGCTGATCGGGTATTCGCGTGACCGGAACGAGAAGTCGATGTCGGAGAAGCTGGCCGCCGAAGTCATCTCCGCCTCGCGTGGCGAGGGGAACGCGGTGAAGAAGAAGGAAGACACGCACCGCATGGCCGAAGCCAACAAGGCGTTCGCGCACTATCGCTGGTAGGGTCGCGCGGCGCTCGAGGTCCCAGCCAAATGCCCCGCCGGACGCAGCAGTTCCGGCGGGGCAGTCGTTTGCGGCGTGTTGCGTCCGGCCTTGTAGTGGAGGCGGCCCGCGACCGTCTGGCCGCGGCCCATTGACCATGCAAATCAGTGCCGCTACATTCCTTGGGCTAACACAATCGCAGGACAACTCGACGTCGAGCGACTGGCCGCGTGAGCGGCCATCTCGGCGCGCCATGGGTCCCCACTCGCGCAGCAGTGGCGGGTGCACCCGGCGAGTGCGGATGGATACCGGTCCCGTCGAGGGGCGGCTGGTCCACCCGCGTTTTTGCTGGCCCGAACCGCTGTCGACGCGTTGTCGTCGACGCTGGATGACACGATACACATGCCACGCACCACACCGCTCGATCATTACCGCAACATCGGCATCATGGCCCACATCGATGCCGGGAAGACGACCACGACCGAGCGCATCCTCTTCTATACGGGGAAGCAGCACAAGGTCGGCGAGGTGCACGATGGCACCGCGACGATGGACTGGATGGAGCAGGAGCAGGAGCGTGGCATCACGATCACGTCGGCGGCGACGACCGCCTTCTGGACGCGTCACGGGACCCTGTACCGCATCAACATCATCGACACGCCCGGCCACGTGGATTTCACGGTCGAGGTCGAGCGGTCGCTGCGCGTTCTCGACGGCGCGGTGACGCTGCTCGACTCGGTCGCCGGCGTGGAGCCGCAGACCGAGACGGTGTGGCGCCAGGCCGACCGCTACGGCGTGCCGCGCATCATCTTCGCGAACAAGATGGACCGGGTAGGGGCGGACTTCGACCGTTGCCTGGCCATGATCCGGGACCGGCTGACGAAGAACGCGCATCCGCTGCAGCTCCCGGTCGGCTCGGGCGAGCTGTTCACGGGGCACATCGACGTGCTGCGCCGCGTGCAGTTCATATTCGACGAGGCGACGCTCGGCAAGACGTACACCGAGCATCCGGTGCCGCCGGAGTTCGCGGAGCGGGTCGAGCAGGCGCGCCACGAGGTGATCGAGTCCGCGCTCGGGCACGATGACACGCTGCTCGAGAAGTATCTCGCCGGCGAGGAGCTGTCGGTGGAGGAGATCCAGAGCGCGATCCGCAAGGCGACCGTGACGAACCATTTCGTTCCGGTGCTGTGCGGCGCCTCGTTCAAGAACAAGGGTGTGCAGGCGCTGCTCGATTCGGTGATCGACTATCTGCCGGCGCCGGTGGACGTGGAGGCGATCAAGGGGCACCTCCCCCACCACGACGAGACGTTCGACACGCGCGAACCGAAGGACGAAGCGCCGTTCTCGGCGCTGGCGTTCAAGATCGCGACGGATCCGTTCGTCGGGAAGCTGACGTACGTGCGCGTCTACTCCGGCGTGCTGGACTCGGGTTCGTACGTCTACAACTCGACGAAGGACAAGCGCGAGCGCGTCGGCCGGCTGCTCCAGATGCACGCGAACAAGCGCGAGGAAATCGAGGAGGTGCGGGCGGGCGACATCGCGGCGGTGATCGGGCTCCGGGACACGCGCACCGGCGACACGCTGTGCGATGATGACAAGCCGATCATACTCGAGGCGATGAAGTTCCCGGCGCCGGTGATCGACGTGGCGATCGAGCCGAAGACGAAGGCCGATCAGGACAAGCTGTCGATCGCGCTCCAGAAGCTGGCCGAGGAGGATCCGACGTTCCGCGTGCACTCGGATCCGGAGACGGCGCAGACGATCATCTCCGGGATGGGCGAGCTGCACCTCGAGATCATCGTCGACCGCATGCAGCGCGAGTTCAAGGTCGACGCGAACATCGGGCGTCCGCAGGTGGCCTATCGCGAGACGATCCGGAAGCGGGT
>CAYLPM010000469.1:0-5719 GCA_964385525.1 uncultured Gemmatimonadaceae bacterium | reverse complement strand
CCCGTCGGTCCGGTGAGCATGGCCCCGCACTGCCCGCAGACGGCCACGTTCAGGCCGACCGTCGCGCCGCAGGTCGGACACGCGGTCGCGAAGGCGGAGTTCGGCAGACTCGGGTGAGAGGGACGATCTTCCGGCATCTGGGCGGGAACGGGAGAGTGTGCGGTGGTTGTTGACGTGGCTGCTCGAAAGGCGTCGATCGGTATCGGACGAAACTCAGCGCTTCGGCGCGATGCGGCGAATGGCCTCCCGTGCCCGTTCGCGGTCCGCCCAGGAGGGGATCAGCTCCTTGCCCGCCGCGACGCAACGCGAATCGCCGGCGGCGCTCGACGGGGGACCCATTGGCAGCCACGCCATGATGCAGCGCGTGATCGCCATGGCCTCGTCGTCGGCGAGCGCTCCCCCGCCACTGCCGGGCGAGGCGCCCGGTACCGGTGGTGTGAACGCCGTCACCGGCGCCCGGGAACCGCCCGTCGTGATCCCGCCGCCAGCCACGGCCACCGCTGCGCCGGCGCCCAGGAGCTCGAGCAGCGCCTTCCGCGCCGCCGACCGGTGGACGTCGGTCCGTGCCTTCGCCGTCTGCTGCCGCATGTCCCCTCGATAGAGGGAGTGCACTGCCTGCTCGACATCGCGCACGAGCTTGTCGAGGAGTCGGTCGAGTTGGTCGCTGGATCCCGCCATGGGGGTCTCCGGCCGGGGTGGAAGCCGGTACTGCCTAACAAGAGGACGGAGCCCGAGTCGGTTAAGTCACCACGCGACAGACGGAAACGGATCCTGCGATTGACCGGCCTGAGGACGGTGCCGCGCCGCCGGCCGATCGATCGCTCCACACCCCCGGACAAGAAACGAGCGCCCCGGTCGGGTGACCGGGGCGCTCGCTCTGCGCTGACCGCGCTCTGCCGTCGAGGTCAGGGGTTCTTGACGTCGATCGTGTGACCCACGATCGCGCCCAGCACACCACCCGCGGTGGCACCAATGACGGCACCCTTCAGCTTGTCTCGGCTCGTGGCAGCTCCCAGCACCGCGCCCGCCGCAGCACCCAACACCGCGTCGCGCTTGGTGTTACGGATCGGCTCAGCCTGCCTGGGGGCAGGGGCCCGCGCCGGGGCTCGCTGGACCGGAGCCGGCGCGCGCTGCGCGACCGGAACGGGCTGTGGATACCCGCCATACTGCGGCTGCGGCTGCGGGTAGTAGTACGGCTGCGGGTACTGCTGCGGATACTGCTGCGGATACTGTTGCTGGTACTGTTGCGGGTACTGCGCGGGATAGCCCTGAGGGCCGTACCCCATTTCGTAGGGTGAAACGAACTGCTGACCCGGGAACTGTTGGGCCTGCGCCGCGAGCGAAAGGTCGTTTCGCAGCGATTCATCGATCTGGGCGGACTCCTCACCACCGCACGCGGCAAGGACGAACGCCGCGGGCGCGATGAGCCATGGAGCGAGCTTTCTCATTGTTTGCCTCCGGCAGATGACGGCCGCAATCCGCGGCCAGCACACCGGTAGAAGGCAGCGGCCGTGCCGGTCGTTAGCCGCGATTCGAGCGCCTCGATGGCCCTCGACGTCCCGCATCGGGGCACCGGGTGTCCTCCAGGCGGGATTTGCAGAGCTCGCTGCCGCATACACCCATGCGCTGCCGCGCGCCGGTTGCGTCCAACTCGGATCGGCGCGAGCTTAGGGCATCCTTTCACAACGAGGACGCGATGGGACGTACGCGGTTGAAATCCTCGATCGGACTCGGACTCGCGCTTGGCCTGGCCTTGACGGCCGGTTCTGCCGGGGCGCAGCAGCCGGCCGCGGCCACCGGGCCAGCCGTCGGCGAGATGGCACCCGCCTTCAGCGGGCGCGGCGCCACCCGGTACGGCAGGGTGGCCGATCCGATCCAGGTCTCGGATTACCGGGGGAAGACGATTGTCCTCGCCTTCTTCTTCCGGGCCAGGTCCAGCGGCTGAACGGTCCAAATGGAGGCGTACCGTGATCAGTACGCCACGCTCTTCAACGGCGGCCAGGACGTCGTCCTGATGGGGATCAGCGTCGATCCCGACACGACGCTCGTCAACTGGGCGCGCGAGGCCGATTTCCCCTTCCTGTTCGTGAGCGATCCGGACGGCACGATCGGAAAGCTCTACGGCGCCCACGATGCCGAACGCGGGGTCGATAACCGCTCGCTCATCGTGATCGGCCCCGATGGACGGATCGCGCACGAGATGCGACCGTTCCGGCAGATGGCGCAGGGTGCGTACGACGAGCTGGCCGCGGTGATCGACCGGCTCTCTCCACCCCGCGACGAGCAGCAGTGAGGCCGATGGCGGGGTCCGGGTGACACCGGACCCCGCGCACTCACGGCTCCTGCGCGAGCTTTTCGACGCGGCGATCGAAGGCGCGTCGCCCGACCCAGCCGTCCGCGCCGCGCTCGCCGACGTGGTCGTACACGGACACCGGCGCATCTGGCTGCTGGGGATCGGCAAGGCCGCATCCCCGATGGCCAACGCCGCCGTCGCATCCCTCACCGCGCGCGGCGTCGCGCCGTGGGGCGGCATTCTCGTCCCGCCCTCGCAGGTCCGACCACCACATCCCGCGGTGCTCGTCTTTCCCGGCGAGCATCCAGTTCCGGGACCGGGATCGCTCGCGGCGGCCGAGGCCATCGCTGCCGTGGCCGACCGCACGGAACGCGGCGACCTCGTGCTGGTGCTGCTCTCCGGTGGCGCATCGAGTCTCGCCGCCGCGCCGATCCGCGAGATCGAACCGCTCGATCTGGTGCGACTCTTCGAACTGCTCCTCGGCTCAGGGCTCGACATCGCCCGCATGAACATCGTGCGAAAGCGATACCTGCGCTGGGGGGCCGGACGTCTCGCCGCAGCACTCGCGCCGGCGACGGTGCACTGCCTCATCATCTCCGACGTCCCCGGCGATGACATCGCGGCGATCGGCTCGGGGCCGTGCGTCGCCGACCCGACCACGACGCCGGAGGTGGCGCGCATCCTTCGAGAAGCCCGGCTGCTCGCCCTCGTTCCGGAGCCGCTTTGCACGTACCTCTCCGCGGTCGAGCAGGAGGTGCGACCCGAGACCCCCAAGCCCGGAGATCCGATCTTCGAGCACGTGCACTGCCACATCATAGCGAGCAACACCCAGGCACTGGAGCGCGCAGCCGCCGAGGCTCGTGCCCGCGGACTCGACGTGGTGCTCGCGCCAGAGCCGCTGGCGGGCGAGGCGGCGGCGCGCGGCGAGTCGATCGCGCGCGCACTGCTCGCGGGTCCGCCGCCGGCGTCCGGCCGCGCCAGCGTGCACCTGCACGGCGGCGAGACGACCGTCACGCTCGGCCCCGCACCGCACGGTCTCGGTGGACGCGCTCAGGAGCTCGCGCTCTCGGCCGCTCTCGTGCTGCACGAGGCGGGCGCGCGCGCCGATGGGATCACGCTCCTCGCAGCCGGCACGGACGGACGTGATGGCCCGACCGACGCCGCGGGCGCGATCGTCGACCGCCACACGTGGAGCGCGGTGATCGCCCGCGGTCGCGATCCGGCGCGCGATCTCGAGACGCACGACGCGCATCTCGCGCTCGATGCCGCGGGAGCGCTCCTGCGCACCGGCGAGACGGGAACGAACGTGATGGATGTCGTATTCGGACTGCGAGCGACGGCGTGAGTGGTCCGGCCCGTTTCCTGCGCCCACCCCGCTCGACGTATTCCGACCATCCAAAGCCCATGACGACCGAGCCATTCACGATCGGCCTCATCCAGGATGCCGCCGGCGATGACATCGCGGCGAACGTCGAAGCATCGATCGAGCGCGTGCGCGCCGCCGCCAGCCAGGGGGCGCAGATCATCTGTCTCAAGGAGCTCTTCAACGCGCCGTACTTCTGCAAGTCGACGAAGTGCGACCGTTTCGACATCGCCGAACCGATCCCGGGGCCGACGGTCGCTCGCATGCAGGAGGTCGCGCGCGAGCTCGCGGTCGTGCTCATCGTGCCGATCTTCGAGCGCCAGGCGGCCGGCGTGTACCGCAACTCGGCCGCGATCGTGGACGCCGACGGCGCGCTGCTCGGCACCTACCGGAAGATGCACATCCCCGACGATCCGCTCTACTTCGAGAAATACTACTTCACACCCGGCGATGCCGCGGCCGATGATCGCATCGATCCGATCGCGAACGTCGCGAAGCAGGCGAGCGGGTTTCGCGTCTGGAGGACGCGCTACGCGACGATCGGCGTGCTGATCTGCTGGGACCAGTGGTACCCGGAAGCCGCGCGCATCACGAGTCTCCTGGGCGCGGAGGTGCTCTTCTATCCGACGGCGATCGGATGGCATCCGAGCGAGAAGTCGGAGTTCGGGGAAGCGCAGGCGGACGCGTGGCGCACGGCGCAACGCGCGCACGCGATCGCCAACGGCGTGTACGTGGCGTCACCCAACCGCGTCGGGTTCGAGGCCGAGGCGGGGACGGACGGGATCGAGTTCTTCGGTCACTCGTTCGTCGCCGATCCCTTCGGCCGCATCATCGCCGAGGCGGGCACCGACGAGCAGCTCCTCATCGCGCGCTGTGATCCGAAGGTCATCGAGGAGACACGGCGCAACTGGCCGTTCCTGCGCGATCGGCGGATCGACGCGTACGCGCCCATCCTGAGCCGGTACCTCGGCGTGGGTTGACGGGGGGGGGCGCGGCACGCACCGACGGGGCGCGGCACGCACCGACGGCGCACGGATGATGAGGCGCGGGCTCGGACGTTCCGAGCCTTCCGGGCCCGGGATGCCGGCGCCTACCGGATCGAGACCCCCGCCAGCCTCGCGACGCCGGCCAGCGTCGTCTGCCCGGCGTTCAGTCCGAGCAGGAAGTCCTCGTCGTCATAGGTCGAGAAGACGTCGGTCGGCTGGTGCCAGTTCGGATCCCACCCGAAGCCGATGTGCTCGTTGCGCTCGTTCTCGCGTAGACTGATCGCGGGGCAGTAGTCGGCGAACGGGACCGAATCGGTGCTCTGCATCCGGTTGCCCACCGTCGCCGGGTAATGGGTCGCGAACCGGAAGTTGGCGTCGCGGAATGCCCACGCGAGCGCCTGCGACTCGGCCGCCTTCTCCGAATTGGCCGCGAACTCGATGTTGACGTCCGCTTCGGGACGCTGGTCGGTACTCACCGTGCCATCGGCGCGCGGCGCGCCGTGATCCCACATCATCATGTCGTGCTGGATCATGCCGAGCCACCGCGGCTCGGGGTAGCGGCCGGAACCAGCCGGGCTCTCGATGCCCTGGAGCTCGCGACGCTGCGCCACATAGGCGCGGCTGCCGACGAGACCACCCTCCTCCATGTTCCAGAGCACGAACCGGATGGTCCGCTCCGTCTCCACGCCCGGCTGGTGCAGGATGCGGGCGAGCTCCATCACGATCGCCGTGCCGGAGCCGTCATCGTTCGCCGCCTCACCGTAGCCGATGCCGTCCATGTGGGCGCCGATGATGTACATCTCATCCGGATTCGTCGTGCCGACCTTGGTGCAGTAGACGTCGTGAATCGGCTCCGGCAGGATCGGGCCCATGTTCAG
The DNA here is from genome assembly GCA_964385525.1 of uncultured Gemmatimonadaceae bacterium. GTDB lineage: Bacteria > Gemmatimonadota > Gemmatimonadetes > Gemmatimonadales > Gemmatimonadaceae > DATKCV01. Next base: position 199 of record CAYLPM010000469.1, on the reverse strand, counting down.
TTCGCGAATCCGCGAATCGGGCTGGCGCATCGGATCGTTGTTGACGCCGGTCGGTCCGCGGAGGCCCTTCCCGCCCGCACCCGGACGCGGATACGTGGGCTCCGGCCGCGGAGCTCCGCCGCCGGCGCGCTGACCCGCACCTCCGCCGCCGCGCGGCGGCGGCATCTCGAACTCGATCCGTCCGATCTCGTCGCAGCCG
>CAYLPM010000468.1:0-12767 GCA_964385525.1 uncultured Gemmatimonadaceae bacterium | reverse complement strand
GAACGATGCCCGGCGCACCGAATCCACGCCGAGCACGAGCTGATCGGCGAGGTCCTGCCACTGTGCGTCGGTGATGCGATCCGGCGCCTCGCGGCTCGACATCACGCCGTACGCGCGCCCGAACGCGACCCGCTGCCAATCGGGCGATGGCGACACATCCCACACCGAGTCGACCTGAATGAAGAACGGTCCGGTCTCGGAGACGAACACGAACCCGTTGGGCACCGGTTCGTTCTCCACGCCCGCGGGATCCTCGACGGCGAGCAGCGACCTCCGGTCGGGCGAACGCGCCCACCGGACGGTTCGCAGATTGCCCTCCGAGCCCCGGTTGACCGGGAAAACCTCGACCATCACCGGCACGATGGATGTGCTCGACGGCAGCGTATCGCGCACGACGAACACCTCGCGCCCCTCGTTGCGCAGCGCGAGGCGGAGGAGTCGAGGCAGCTCGGCGCCCGGCGTCGGTTGCACGAGCACGCGCCAGCGCGACTCCCCCCGCACGACGGCGGGAGAGAGATATGCCGTCCAGCCGGCGCGCGTGAGCGAATCACGCAGCGTCACGGCGTTCGCGGAGTCGGCGAACGATCCGAGCTGCACGGCTCGGACGATCCCGCGCCGCAAGGTCGGGGATGGCGTCGGGCCTCGTCCGGCGTCCGCTCCCTCCGGTCGATCCGCCGGGCCATCGCCATCACATCCAGGGACGACCAGCACCAGCGCCGCGAACGACATCAGGAGCCGGCCAGCCGGCGAGCAGCGGCGCCGATGAGCGCGCGGGGAGCGGAGCGGACGGGCGGGCGAACGGGCGACGGTCGACTCCGCGGCCCTCAGTCGCACACGAGTCTCCAGGTCATCGCTTGTCCGGTTCGTCCGGTCGTCCGGTCGTCCGATCGTCATACACGTCCTCGAGCGCCTGCTTCCCGTCCGGCATCTTCGATGTCCGGCTCTCCAGCGCCGCCGCTTCCGCGCGCTCGATCTCCGCCTCGACCTCGGCTTCGATCGTCGCGAGGGTCTCCGGACTCACCCCATCGCCGACGAGATGTTCCTCGTAGAGGGCGATCGGATCGCGTCGCCCCCAGCGCGCGAACATCTCGCCGTCGAACGTCCGCCGGGCCTCCGCTTCGTCGTGGGTGGCGTGCCCGCCCATCCGGAAGGTCTCCGCCACGAGCAGCGCCGGCCCCTCGCCGCGCCGGCAGCGTTCCACCGCCAGCGCCGTGAGCGCGAACGCATCGAGGACGTTGTTGCCGTCGAATACTCCGCCCCACACCCCGTACGCGGCCGGCCAGTCGGCGAAGTTCGTCGTTCCTGCGCTCGCGTGGTGCTGGTCGAGACGCGTGCCCAGCGCGACCTGGTTGTTCTGGATGATGAAGATCGCGGGAACGCGTTGGACGGCGGCGAAGTTGAGCCCTTCGTGCGCCACGCCGGTCTTGGTGCTCCCATCGCCGATCCACGTCATCGCGACGCGGTCCTCGCCGCGCAGCTTGAACGACAGGGCGATCCCCATGACGACGGGGACCATGTCGCCGACGTGGCTGATCGGCGGGATGACCCCGAGCGCGGGCGCGCCGTAGTGGCCGTCGCGGCCCCGCGAGGGACCGTCATCCGTGCCCATGTAGGCGCGGAAGATGTCGGCGATCGACATCCCCATCTCGTGGCAGGCGCCGGAGTTCCGGATCATCGGCGCGACGACGTCGTGGTTGGCCGCGCGCGCTTCGGTCCCGGATGCGGCGCGTCGCAACGCATGCACCGGACCGATGGTCGCGGCTTCCTCGCCCGTTCCGAGCCATGCCTTCGAGATGACGCCCTGGCGCACGAAGCGCTTGAGGGCGATGTCGGAGAGGCGGTTGCGCAGCAGGCCGCGGTACATGTCGAGCAGCTGCTCCCGCGAGAGCGCGCGGACCACGCGTGCGCGCTCCGGATCGTCGTCGACCGCCGCACGGTACTCGCGCAGCAGCTCGCTCTCCTGCACCCGGGCCACGTACTCCGGCGGATCGAACGCGGCGAAGCGCTTCATGGGAAGATCATAGTGCCGGGGCGGAGACGTGTCGAGGCGACGAGGCGGACGTCCGGCGTCAGTGACTGGTGGGCGTCTCGGGTCGAGCGCTCGCCAGCGCCGCCGCGAACTCCGGCGCGCTCTGATACCGATCCTTCGGATCGCGCGCCAGCCCCTTCATGATGACGCGATTCACCACCTCTGGCAGATGCAGATCCGGCCGCATGCGGTCCAGCGGCATCGGATCGCTCTTCAGCCGGGCGATCATCGACTCCTGCTGAGTCTTCGCGCGGAACGGCAGCGTCCCGGTCAGCATCTCGTACGTCATCAGCGCCAGCGCGTAGACATCGGTCCGCCCATCGATCGCCTTGCCGCGGAGCTGTTCAGGGCTCATGAACTCCGGCGTGCCGACGACCATCCCCGTCTTCGTCAGCTTCTCCACCGCCGCTCCGGTCCGCCGCTCCTTCGCCAGTCCGAAGTCCAGCACCACTGCCCGCTCGCCACCCGGCGCATCCGCCGCGGGCGACACCATGACGTTCTCCGGCTTGAGATCGCGATGCACGATCCCGACCCGGTGCGCCGCGTCCAGCCCCGCCGCGATGTCACGCACGTGACGCACGACTTCGTCCAGCGCGAGCTGACGCAGCCGCGTCGTGCGATCCACCAGCAGCTCGCCATCCACGAACGGCATCACAACGTACACCAGCCCGTCACGCGTCTCGCCCAGACGCATGATCGAGCAGACGTTCGGGTGCGAGAGCCGCGCGCCCATCGACGCCTCGCGCCTGAGCCTCGCCATCGCGTTCGTGTCGCGCGAGAGCTCCTGCGACAGCACCTTGATCGCGAGCCGGTGCCGCGTCGCCATCTCCGTCGCGAGGAACACGATCGACATCCCGCCCTCGCCGATCTTGCCCTCGATCCGGTACAGCCCATCGAGCACCGTCCCGACCAGTGCCATCGGTCCGGTCGGCACTCGATCCGCGCCGCTGGACGGAACATCGGTCCCGGCACCCGCGCCTCCCGCGGAGCCACCCGGCGGCGGCATCGTCCCCGTCCGCCCATCCCAGGCCGGCGGTGCCGCGCCTGGAGCGGCCACGGGTGCCACGACCGGCTTCGCGTCCCGACTCACCAGCCGGCTCCCATCGCGCGAGCAGAAGTTCACATCGCCTTCGTACGTGGCCCCGCAGGCCGGACATCGACTCGTCACAGGCTGACCCGGTTGCGGCCCTCCGCCTTCGCGCGGTACAGCGCCTCGTCCGCGCGGGCGAAGAGATCCTCGGTGGTCTCGACGAACGGAGCCGGAAACACCGCGACTCCGATGCTCGCCGAAATGCGCAGCGTGCCGCCGTCGGCGACGGCAAACTGGTGGGCCGCGATCAGCTCGCGGATGCGTTCGGCAAACGTGACCGCGCCGTCCCGCGCCGTCTCCGGCAAGGCGACCACGAACTCCTCGCCGCCGTAGCGCGCGACGATGTCGACCGTCCGCGCCGCGTGCTGGAGAATTGCCCCGACTTCCCGCAGGACCTCGTCCCCCACGAGATGGCCGTGCGTGTCGTTCACCGGCTTGAAGTGGTCGATGTCGATCATCAGCAGCGTCACGACCGAGTCGTACCGGCGCGCCCGGTCGATCTCGGTCGTGAGCTTGTCGATCAGCGCCCGCCGGTTGAGCAGCAGCGTCAGCGGGTCGGTCGTCGCGAGCGCCGCCAGCCGCACGTTGTCCTCGCGCGTCGTCTCGATCACCTGCGCGCGCCGGATCGCCGCCACCGCCGCCTTGATCACCGTGTCGGCGAAGTCCACGTCGTCCTTCGTCAGCGGCAGCTCGTCGTCCGTCGTCCGCAGGAAGAACACGCCGGTGCGCCATTCGTCGAGTGTGAACGGCAGCGCGATCGCCGACCGCACCGGCACCTCGCGTCCCTCGGCGTCCCAGATCGCCCGGATGTCCTCGAAGATCGGATTCGTGTGCGCATCCTCGATCAGCACGGAGACACCCTGCTCGAGCGCGGTGCGGAGCTCGGGATAGCGGTCGAGGCGCACCTCGAGATTGCGGATCGACGGATCCTCGTAGGCCGTCGCGACGAGGCCGATCTCGTCACCCGGCCGCGCCAGCACGAGCGAGCAGCGCGAGATGTTGAGCGCGCGTGCCAGGCGCCGCGTGAGGATCCGGTAGATCTCCTCCGACGAGAGCTGCCCCGTCACCTCGTGCAGGATGTCCACCATCTTGCGGCGGCTCTCCACCTCTTCGCGCGCCCGGCGGAGCTCCTCCTCCTTCGCCAGGAGCGCGTCCTGCACCGACCGCAGCGCCTCGCGCGACCGGAACTGCGCCTCGATCCGCGCCAGCAGCTCGCGCACGCGGAACGGCTTGCGAATGAAGTCCACGGCGCCCAGGCCCAGCGTGCGCACCGCCGCGTCCTCCGGCGGCAGCGCGCTGACCATCATCACCGGCAGGTCGTGCCACCGGTCGTCGCCCTTGATCTGACGCAGCACCTGCACGCCGTCCATCTCCGGCATCATGATGTCGAGCAGCAGGAGGTCCGGCACGCCGGTCTCGAGCTGCCGCAGCAGCTCCTGCCCGCTCGTCGCGGTCGAGACGCCGTAGCCCTGCTCCTTGAGAAGCCACGAGAGCAGCGACAGCATGGCGCGATCATCGTCGGCGACGAGGATCCGGCGTCCCGCGCCACTCCCCGCTCCGCGCGCCCCGGGCCCGTTCCGATCGTCAGGCGTCGGCGAGGAGCTCACGCAGTCCGGGCCACTCGACGTTCCCGCCGCTCAGCACCGCGACGGTCGGACCAACGGGACGCACGAGCCCCTCCAGCAGCGCCGCCACCGTGATCGCCCCACTCGGCTCCGCCACCAGCTTCATCCGGTCGAGGAGGTGCCGCATCGCGCGCGGCAATGCCGCATCGTCGACCAGGACCACCTCGTCCACGTATCGCTCGTGGTGCGCGAACGGGAGCTGCCCGACCTCCACGGCGAGCAACCCATCGGCGATGCTGGCCGGCCGCTCGATCGGCACCGGGCGACCCGCTTCCCGCGCCCGCGTCAGCTTCGGCGCGCCCGCCGGCTCGACACCGACCACCCGGACATCCGGATGGAGCAGCTTCACCGCGGTCGCGACGCCCGCGCTCAATCCACCGCCGCCGACGGGCACTACGACGGTGCCGAGCTCCGGCAGATCCTCGGCCAGCTCGAGCCCCGCGGTGCCCTGACCCGCGATGATCGTCGCGTCATCGTACGGGGGCACCACCGTGCTCCCCTCCTCGCGGGCCATCTCCACCGCGCGGTCCCACCGGTCGCGCGTCGTCGTGCCGGCGAGCTCGATGCGCGCGCCGAGCCGCTCGGCGCCGGCGCGCTTGGCAGGCGTGACGGTCGTCGGCATCACGACGGTGCAGGGCACGCGGAAGAGCCGTGCCGCCAGCGCGACGGCTTGCGCGTGGTTGCCGGAGGAGGGAGCGATCACGCCACGCGCGCGTCGCGCGCGGTCGAGCTTCGCGAGGTAGGTGTACGCACCGCGAAACTTGAACGCGCCGCCACGCTGGAGCATCTCGGGCTTCACCCAGACGGGGACGCCGAGCTTCGCCGAGAGGACTTCGTTGGGGAGGAGCGGCGTGCGGACGGCAACGCCATCCAGGAGTCGGGCCGCGTCACGCAGCGCGTCCAGCGTGACGAGCTCCGTTGAGGTTGGTGCAGTGGTCATCCGTGCGACGGTGAAGGGCGGGCGCTCAGGCGCTGATCCGGTTCCGCCCCCCCGACTTGGCCTTGTAGAGGGAGCGATCGGCGTATTCGAGGAGGTCGACCACGGAAATCGGATCGGTGCCGCGCGCCAGCGCGACCCCGATCGAGATCGTGATGTCGAGCTCGGCCCCCTCCACCATGAAGCTATGGTCGTCCACGTTCTTTCGCAGCCGCTCGGCGAACGTCATGGCCCCCTGCCACCCGGTATCCGGCAGGAGAACGACGAATTCGTCGCCGCCGAACCGCGCCACCACGTCCGTTTCGCGCGCGGTGATGTTCATGATCTCGGCGAGCTCCTGGAGCGCGATGTCGCCCGCCGCATGGCCGTGGGTGTCGTTGACGAGCTTGAAGTGATCGATGTCGATCATCAGGAGCGCGAGCGTGGAGTCGCGCCGCTTGGCGTGGCGCCACTCGCGGCTCAGCCTCGTCTCGAACGAGCGGCGATTCACGACACCCGTGAGCGCATCGGTGCCGATCAGCTCGATCAGCCGTCCCCGCATCTCGTTGAAGCTGCGGCCGACCAGCGTCAGGTCGTCGGGGAGCCGGTCCTTCTCCGGCTCGAACTCGCCGCTCATGTCGCCGAGCTCGAACCGCTTGCACATGAGCCGGAAATGGTCCATGCGCTCGCGGAAGCTGCCGAGCGTCATGACCGTCACGCCGCCGGAGAAGAAGAACAGGGCGGCGTTGAAGGCGACCACCGGCATCAGTGGGCGCGGACCATCGATGAAGGGCGTGCCGAGAAACGAGACGCCGAGGTAGGCGGTGAGCAGGAGCACGAGGGCCCAGAGTCCCAGCCGTCGGCCGAAGTAGAAGCCGGTCAGCAGGAGCACCAGGAAGCCAAGCAGGAGAATCCGGTGATACTGCGAGGGTGGTCCGCTCACGTACACGAGTGTTCCGATCATCGCGATGTCGGCCCCGAGGATCGAGGCCTGGAGCGACTGGCCGACCTTCTCCTTGGTGAGGAACCGGGCCGCCAGCGCCGTCATGGCATTGAAGACGAAGTACGCGGCCGCCGCGCCGCCGATGATGTACCACCCTCGCTGGTCGAGGCGCTGCCCGACGAGGGCGATGGTCCCGACGGCAACGACGACCATCAGGTAGCGGACGAGCCGCTGCCAGATGAGGACCTCGCGCTGAAGGAGCGCCCGGTCGTGCAGGAGGGCGTCGTTGAGCTGGACGTAGCTCGACGAGAGCTCCTTGGAGATCTCTGGGCGCGCCATCGCGGCCGGAGTGTCGTTCGTCAAGCCCGTGGGGTGGGGGACGGACAGGCGGGAATCGGACGGCGGGCGTCCGAGGCAGGATACCGTCCAATAGACTGCCAAGTACCGGCTTGCGTTACTCCTCGTCCTCCGGGGCCAGCCCCACCGGCTCCTCGGCCTCGACCTCGCCGCCCTCGCCCTCGTCCTCGACGACCACCCGGGCGACGTCCACCACGAGGTCCTTCTCGTCCAGGTTCACGAGCTTGACGCCCTGGGTGTTCCGCCCGCTCACCCGGATCCCCTTGACCGACATGCGGATCACGACCCCGTGCTTGGTCATCACCATCAGCTCGTCGTCGGGGAGGACCTCCTTGATCGACACGGCATTCCCGGTGCGGTCGGTGCGGTTTACGGTGATGATCCCCTTGCCGCCGCGCCGCTGCACCCGGTACTCATCGATCGGGGAGCACTTTCCCATCCCCCGCTCGGTGACGACGAGGATCGTGGCGTCGCGCTTGATCACGACCATCCCGATCACCTCGTCCTCCTTCTGGAGCTCGATGCCCTTCACGCCGGTCGTGTCGCGGCCCATGTCGCGCACGTCCTGCTCGTGAAACCGGATCGAGAGGCCGAACCGTGTCGCGAGCACGATGTCGTTCGTGCCCGAGGTGATCTGCACGTCGATCAGCTCGTCGCTCTTCTCGATCTTGATCGCCTTGATCCCGGTCGACCGCGGGTTCGAGTACTCGGAGAGCTTCGTCTTCTTAACCGTCCCGTTGCGGGTCACGAAGAGGAGCGACTGTGTGTCGGTGAACTCGCGCACCGGCACCATTGCCGAGATCTTGGTGTCCGGCGTGACGTTGATCAGGTTGACGACCGGCTTCCCCTTCGCCGCGCGCCCGGCCTGCGGGATCTCGTGCACCTTGAGCCAGAAGCAGCGCCCGTCATCCGTGAAGAACAGGATGTAGTCGTGCGTCGAGGCAATGAAGAGGTGCTCGATGAAATCCTCATCCTTGAGCCCCTGCCCGTTCAGCCCCCGTCCGCCACGCCGCTGGCGCTTGTAGGTCGAGACCGAGGTCCGCTTGATGTAGCCCGAGTGGGAGATGGTGACGACCATGTCCTCCTCGGCGATCAGATCCTCGATCGTGAACTCGCCCTCATCGCTCGTTATCTCGGTCCGCCGGGCGTCGTCGAACTTGGTCTCGACCCGCGACAGCTCCTCCTTCATGAGCGTCATGCGTCTGGGCTTCGACGCCAGCAGCGCCTCGAGGTCCTCGATCAGCGCCCGCACCTCCGTCAACTCCGCCTCGAGCTTCTCGATCTCGAGCCCGGTGAGCTTGGCCAGGCGCATGTTGAGGATCGCCTCGGCCTGCCGCTCCGAGAGCTTGAAGCGCTTCTGGAGCCGCTCGCTCGCCTGCGGCGTGTCCTTCGCCTTGCGGATGATCGCGACGACCTCGTCGATGGCGTCGACGGCGATCTTGAGCCCCTCGAGGATGTGCTCGCGATCTCTCGCCTTGTCGAGGTCGTACTGCGCCCGGCGCACGATGACCTCGTGCCGGTGCGCGATGTAGTGCACGAGCACTTCCCTGAGCGCCATCACCTTCGGGATCAGCCGCTTCGTCACCGGATCCGGCACGAGCGCGAGCATGTTCACACCGAAGGTGTTCTGCATCTGCGTGTGCTTGTAGAGCTGGTTGAGCACCACGCGCGGAATCGCGTCGCGCTTCAGCTCGATCACCACACGCATCCCATCGCGGTCGCTCTCGTCGCGCAGCGCCGAGATCCCCTCGAGTTTCCCCTCCTTCACCTGGTGCGCGATCTGCTCGACGAGCCGCGCCTTGTTGACCTGGTACGGCAGCTCGGTGACGACGATCTGGGACTTGTTCGAGGACTCCCGCTCCTCGATCACGGCGCGCGCGCGCATCACGATGCGGCCGCGGCCGGTCTCCTGATAATCCTTGATCCCCGCGCGGCCGTAGATGTAGCCGCCCGTCTGGAAGTCGGGCCCCTTGATCAGCTTCCGGAGCGCGGCGACCGGCGTCTCGGGATCATCGATCAGTGCCAGCAACGCCGCCACGATCTCGCGGAGATTGTGCGGCGGGATGTTCGTGGCCATGCCGACCGCGATGCCCGACGAGCCGTTCACGAGCAGGTTCGGAAGCCCCGACGGAAGAACCGTCGGCTCCTGCAACCGGTCGTCGAAGTTCGGCGCAAAGTCGACCGTGTTGCGGTCGATGTCGGAGAGCATCTCCATCGCGACCGCGGTCAGGCGCGATTCGGTGTATCGGTACGCCGCCGCCGGGTCGCCGTCCACGGAGCCGAAGTTCCCCTGCCCATCCACGAGCGGATAGCGCAGCGAGAACTCCTGCACCATGCGCACGAGCGCGTCGTAGACCGACTGATCGCCGTGCGGGTGATACTTGCCGAGCACATCGCCGACGACCGTCGCCGACTTCTTGTAGGGCCGCCCGGGCACCAGCCCGAGCTCGTTCATCGCGTAGAGCACGCGCCGGTGAACCGGCTTCAGCCCGTCGCGCACATCCGGCAGCGCGCGCGACACGATGACGCTCATGGAATAGTTGATGAACGACTCCTTCAGCTCCTCGTCGATGAGGCGCGGAACGATGCGTTCACGATTGTTCGGAGCGGTCATTTCATCCTGCAGGAAGGGGTGCTGCGATGGCGCCCGGGAGACCTTGAAATATAGCCCGAAACGAGCCCGAATTCAAGGTATGGCCAAGCTAGTAACTTCTTTCCCTTGAGCCGCTTAGAGGGCAGGAGATAACGCTGAATGGACGGCCCGCTCGAGCTGCCCCCGATCTCAGATCCGCACCTCGATGTTGCGCCACTTCCCCTGATTGAACCTGACGACGCTCAGGAGGCATCGCGTCGCGTGGCCGACCAGGATCGCGAGCCAGATGTCGATCGGGTCGAGCGTCCACAGCTGCTGGATCAGAACGCACAGTCCGAGTGGCACCACGATTTGCGAGATGATCGAGATGTAGAGCGGGCTCCTCGTGTCGCCGGTGCCCTGGAGTCCTCCCGTGTACGTCAGCGCGACCGCGATGAACAGCCCCGACACGCTCAGCACGCGCAGCAATTCCACGCTCAGCTCGACCGCGACCGGATCACTCATGCCGAACACGGCAAGGAGCTGGCGCGGAATGAGCAGGAAGAGCGAGCCGATGAACGCGGCGCCACCGAGTCCGATGCGCGCGGCGACGTGCACGGCCTCGTCCGCGCGGTCGGCGCTGCCCGCGCCGAGACTCTGACCGGCCACCGCGGCAGCGGCGCCCATGAGGCCGACGGTAGTCCAGGTGATCAGCGAGAAGAGCTGCCCGTAGGACACGGCGTATGCGGCCTGCGCTTCCGCGCTCTGCGCGAGTGAGCCGATGAACGCGAGCAGCAGCACGCCGCCGAGGTTCATCGCGATACCCTGAATCCCCGTCGGCAGTCCGAACCGGAACAGCGCGCGGATGATCCCCCAGTCCGGACCCCACCAGCCGCCGCGCGGAAACGAGACGACCCAGCCACCGCCGAACAGCCTGGCCAGCGCGTACAGCGCGACGGCGCCGGAGGCAATCACCGTCCCCATGGCCGCGCCCGCCGTCCCGTACGCGGGGATCGGGCCGAGGCCGCGGATGAGGATCACGTTGAGCACGATGTTCAGCACGGTGACGGCGATGCCGAGCCGCAGCGGCGTCCGCGCGTCGCCCGCCGAGCGCAACGCACCGCCGAGCATGAAGAAGATCAACATGCCGCTGCTGAACACGAACGTGATCCGCAGATAGGGCAGCGCCTCCGCCTGCACCTCGGGTGCGGCGTTCACGATGTCGAGGAGCCACGGCGAGAGCACGTAGCCGAGCGGCGCGAGCACCCCGAGCGAAAGCCCGATCGCCGTCAGGAACGCCTGGTAGACCGTGCGGTCGACGCGCTCCACGTCACCCGCGCCGGCGAAGCGCGCGACGAGGACGCTCATCCCCGTGAAGAGCGACGAGATGAAGACGACGACGACGAGGAAGATCTGCCAGCTGACGCCGATCGCGGCGTTCGCGGTGTAGCCGACGTAGTTGCCGACCATCGCGTGGTCGATCATCCCCTGTAGCCCGCCGATCACGCTCTGGAGCATCGTCGGCCAGGCGAGCTTCCACACGGCGGGGAACAGCGGGCCCTCGACGAGCGAGCGGTCGTAGCGGCGGCCGGATCGCGCCGCCGGCGCCGCCAGCGGCTCGGCGCCCGCGGCGGACGGGGAGGCCGTCGGGGTCGGGGGTGGGGTGGCGGCCGGCGGCACTGCCCGGGATCCGGCCGCCGCGGGCTGGGCGCCGTCGGTCATCGCGCCGGAACGCGGCGTGTCGGTGATGCGTCGATCATGGACGAACCGGTCGAGGAGAAAGCGTCCGAGCAATCTAGCGACGGGGGGCGCGCCTGGCGCCTCGCGCCCACAAGGAGATCGACGCCCGAGCCGCGAGCGCTGCGGTGATCCGTGAGCTCCACACGCGTGGATCGCGGATGGCGGATTCCCGCCCGGGTCCGCTTCCCCGAGATTCTCGGCAACGCCTGTTTCGAATTAACTTGTCGAATGCCTCTGCCCCCGGATTTCGAGCAGGTCCGCGCCGACGCCTGGAGCCTCGTGCGCGACACCATGGGCTACCTGACGAGGCGCGAGGCCGATTTCCTCACGCTCGCGGTCGCGTGCGCGCCCGCGGAAGGAGCCATTCTCGAGATCGGCAGCTTCAAGGGCCGCTCGACGGTCGGGCTCGCGTACGTCGCGCGCCACTACGGGCTCGGCAGGGTGGTGGCGGTCGATCCGCACACCTCGCCGTCGCCGACGGATCCCGACCTCCGCGCGGCGAGATCCTCTCACGACGCCTTTCGCGCCAGCCTGCGGCGCGCAGCCGTGCAGGACGTAGTCGAGTCGCACCGGACGTTCTCGGGCGAGCTCGCGCGAACGTGGAACGAACCGTTGCGACTGCTCTGGATCGACGGCGATCACACGTATCCCGGCACCAAGGCCGACCTGGAAGCGTTTCGCCCGCACCTCGTCGAGGGGTCGATCGTGGCACTCCACGATGCGCTGCGCGACTTCGGCGGTCCGACGCGTGTGTTCGTGGAGGAGATCCTGAGCAGCGATGACTTCGGACCCGCCGGGGTGTGCGGGTCGATTGCCTGGGCGCAGTACCGGCCGCGCGATGGATCCCAGCCGCATTTTCGCGACGCTCGGCGCCGGCTGGAAAAGCGGATGGCGCCGCTCGTACCGCTCGTGCGCGACGACCGCAAGCTCTCGGGAGTGCGGAAGCTCCACTTCAAGCTGCGGCGCTCGATGGTGCCGCGGGGAGACGTGGAACCCTCGGAGTTCGCGGACTGGGTCGCGCTCGATTAGTGGACTGATTTCGACTCTCTCGATGGCAGGTCGAACAGCATTGAACCGCGGAGGATCGCGGAGGTCGGCGCGGAGGACCGCAGAGGACTGCACACCGAAGGAGCTCCCGACCGCGACGAGCCCGGAATGATTGGATGAACGACCTCAGAAGGTCATTGCGTCCCGGGGCCGTTCCCAAGCATTCGTCCGCGCTCGTCGCGGACAGACCCGAGACCGGTGTGCCGTCCGCTGCGTTCCTCGCCGTTTTCTCTGCGTTCCTCTGCGGTAAATGTCAGGTGGCCTGCGAGGCCCAATGTCGGGTGACCCGCGCGATCGGCGTCAGGGATGTTGGGGCGGCTTCGGATACTCCTTCGCGTCGTCCCGGTCCTCGTCTTCCTCCCTCGCCGCCTCACGCTCCGCGGCCTCCTTTTCGGCGCGATACCGCTCGTACCACGAGCGCGTGATCTCCCCGGCGAGATCGCGGTTG
>CAYLPM010000467.1:0-6577 GCA_964385525.1 uncultured Gemmatimonadaceae bacterium | reverse complement strand
GGGCGTTTCCGCCTCCACCCGATGTCGAGTCCGCGGCGGAGTCCACGGCGGCGAAGCGTCCGACTCCAGCACCAGGGCCGGCCATCGTGGTCGGCTCGGCCGGCACGGAGCTGTTCGGCGGTCCGTTCTCCAACCTCGCATCCCTGGAGGAGTTGGCGAGCGCGGTCGCAGGCTGCACCAGATGCTCGCTGTACGAGACCGCGAGCCGCGCCGTGCCGGGCGAGGGCAACCCAAAGGCCGAGCTCGTCTGTGTCGGCGAAGCGCCCGGCGCGAACGAGGACGCGACCGGCCGCCCATTCGTGGGCCAGGCCGGTCAACTCCTGACGAAGATTCTCGGCGCGATTAACTTGCAGCGCGAGGATGTCTTCATCTGCAACGTTCTCAAACACCGGCCGCCGGGGAATCGCAATCCATTCCCCACCGAGGTCGAGGCGTGCAGCCCGTATCTGATTCGCCAGTTGGAGCTGATTCGCCCCAAGGCAATTCTGGCGCTCGGGACCTTCGCCGCGCAGACGTTGTTGAACACGAAGCTCCCGATCGGCAAGCTCCGCGGCGCGACGCATCGCTACCACGGGATTCCGCTCGTCGTCACCTACCACCCTGCCGCACTCCTGCGGAACCCCGCCTGGAAGCGACCCACCTGGGAAGATGTCCAGCACGTCCGCCGAATTCTCGATAGCGCCCCAAGCGCTCCGTGACCCGTTTCGCGACCGCCGCGCCCCATACTCGGAGGACGCGGAGCAGGCCGTGCTCGCGGCCATGCTCATGGATGGCGATGCCATCATGCGGGCCGCCGAGTTCGTGGACGAGAGCTCGTTCTACCGGGAGGGGCACCGCCGGATCTTCCGGGCGATGATAGCGCTCGCGGAGCGCGGTGACGTCGCGGACCCGCTCACGCTCTCCAACGAGCTCGACCGGCGCGGCGAGCTCCAGGCCTCCGGCGGCAAGGAGTACATCGGCTATCTCGTCGACGCCGTGCCGACGGCGGCCAACGTCGAGTATCACGCGCGCATCGTGCGCGAGAAGTCGCTTCGCCGGCGGCTGATCGAGGTCTCGACCGCGCTCGTGAGCGAGGCGTTCGAAGGGCAGCTCACCGCCGAGCAGCTCCTCGACGAAGCCGAGTCCCGCATCTTCCAGGTCAACCAGCAGCGCGGCACGGAAGGCTTCACGCGCATCAAGGAGCTGCTGTGGCCGACGATGGAGCGCATCGAGGCGCTCCAGCGCGGCGGCAAGACGATCACCGGCGTCCCGAGCGGCTTCGCCGATCTCGACGAGATGACGTCCGGATTTCAGCCGGCGGACCTCATCATCGTCGCCGCGCGCCCGTCGATGGGAAAGACGGCGTTCACGCTGAACATCGCGCAGCACGCCGCGATCGAGGAGAACACACCGGTCGCCTTCTTCTCGCTGGAGATGAGCAAGGAGGCACTCGTCCAGCGCATGCTGACGTCCGAGGCACGCATCGACGCGCAGCGGCTGCGCAAGGGCATGCTGCGCGACGACGACTTCCCGCGACTTGCGCGGGCGGCGGGCATCCTCAGCTCGGCTCCGGTGTGGATCGATGATACGCCCGGCATCTCGATGATGGAGATGCGCTCCAAGGCGCGCAGACTGAAGGCCGACAACGGCATCGGACTCATCGTCGTGGACTACCTGCAGCTCGCCACCGGCCCCACCAACTTCGAGAGCCGCCAGCAGGAGATCTCCCAGATCTCGCGGTCGCTCAAGGGGCTCGCCAAGGAGCTCAGCGTCCCCGTGATCGCGCTCTCCCAGTTGTCCCGGGCGCCCGAGCAGCGGACGGGCGAGAACAAGCGCCCGCAGCTCTCCGACCTCCGCGAGTCGGGCGCGATCGAGCAGGATGCCGACCTCGTCATGTTCCTCTACCGCCAGGAGATGTACGACGGGCCAGTGGACAAGGACGGCAACTCCCTCGAGGGCCGCGCCGAAGTGATCGTCGGCAAGCAGCGCAACGGTCCCACCGGGCTCGTGAACCTCTTCTTCCACAAGCAGTACACGCGCTTCGAGAGCTACTCGGCCCGGCCGCAGGGCTCGTGAGCGCGCGGGTCCGCACGGTCTACCGCTGCACCGAGTGTGGCGGGGAGCACCCCAGGTGGGCCGGACGCTGCGACGTGTGCGGCGCGTGGAGCACGCTCGTCGAGGAGATCTCGGCACCTAAGGCTGCCGCGAAAGGCGGCGCGGCCCGGCGCGCCGGCGGGACGCAGACGCTCGCGGCCGGGGGCAGCATTGCCGCGACGGCGCGGCTGCGCGACGTGCGGGGCGGGGAAGATCGTCGCTGGCGCACCGGCATCGACGAGTTCGACTTCGTCCTCGGCGGGGGCCTCGTACCGGGATCCATGGTCCTCATCGGGGGTGAGCCGGGAATCGGGAAGTCTACGCTCCTGCTCCAGGTCGCGGCGCGGCTCCACTCGGCGGGGCAGGAGGCGCTCTACGTCTCCGGCGAGGAGTCGCCCCTCCAGGTGCGCCTGCGCGCCGAGCGGCTCGATGAATCCGCGCTCGACGTGCAGCTGCTCAGCGAGACCCTGCTCGAGACTATCCTCACGACGGGTCAGTCCACGGCGCCATCCGTGATGGTGATCGATTCGATCCAGACGATCTTCACCGCCGATCTCGAGGGCGCGCCCGGAAACGTCGGTCAGGTGCGCGAGTGCGCCGCCCGTCTAATGCGATACGCGAAGGAGAGCGGCACGGCCGTGCTCGTCGTCGGCCACGTCACGAAGGGCGGCGGGATCGCCGGACCGAAGACGCTCGAGCACATCGTGGACACGGTGCTGTACTTCGAGGGCGAGACCTCGCTCGACCATCGCGTGCTGCGCGCGACCAAGAACCGCTTCGGCAGCGTGGACGAGATCGGCGTCTTCCGCATGACCCAGGCTGGACTCATTCCGGTCGAGAATCCCTCCGAGCTCTTTCTCGGCGACCGGCTCGGCACAGCGTCGGGGAGCGCCGTGACTGCGCTGCTCGAGGGCACGCGCCCGATCCTCGTCGAGATCCAGGCGCTGGCGGCCAAGGCGGGATTCGGCACGCCGCAACGCGTAGCGACCGGCTATGACGGACGCCGGCTGGCGCTGCTGCTGGCCGTGCTCGACAAGCGCGCCGGGCTCTCGTTCTCCCAGCTCGACGTCTTTCTCAACGTCGTCGGCGGCGTGCGGATGCAGGAGCCGTCGGGCGATCTCGCGGTGGCTTCGGCGCTGGCGTCGAGCGTGTACGACCGCGCGCTGCCCGCCGATGCGGTCTTCATCGGCGAGGTCGGGCTCGGCGGCGAGATCAGGCCCGTGTCACAGGTCGAGCGGCGGCTCGCGGAGGCGGCAAAGATGGGGATGTCCCGGGCGTTTCTTGCCGAGCGCAGTGTCCCGCGCCGGCCGCCCAAGGAGATCGCGGTGGTCGGCGTACGCACCATTCGCGAGCTGTTCGACAGGCTGTTCGCGTGAGCGAGGCGGAACGACGGACGCCCGAGGCTGGGCGGCAGGAGCGGGACATTCGCGGCGAGGCGGCGACCACGCGCGATGTCGGCGTGGTGATCGTTGCCGCGGGTGCTGGAACGCGGGTGGGCGAGAGCGCGGGCGCACAGGCGGGTGATCGCTCGCGCGCCGTCGGCGATGGCGGCGCGACGGCCGGTGAGCTCAAGCAGTTCCGGTGGGTGGCCGGCAAGCCGATGCTCCTGCACAGCCTGCAGGAGTTTCAGGCGCGCGACGATGTCGCGATGGTCGTCTGCGTCCTGCCGCGCGCGTATACCGGCGATCCGCCGCCGTGGATCTTTCAGTGCGATCTCGATCGGCTCCTCGTGTCCGTGGGCGGTCGCGAGCGCGGCGACTCTGTCTACAACGGGCTCGAGGACCTGCCGCCCGAGGTGAAGATCGTGCTGGTGCACGACGCCGCGCGGCCACTGGTCGGCGCGCAGACCATCGACCGGGTCGTCGCCGAAGCGCGCGCGGGGCGGGGCGCGGTAGCCGCGCTGCCGGTCGTCGATACGCTGAAGGAAGTGGATGAGTCGGGACGCATCATCCGAACCGTGCCCCGAGGCGGACTGTGGCGCGCGCAGACACCGCAGGCATTTCCGCGGGCGATGATCGAGCAGGCGTACGTTGCCGCGCGCCGGGAGCGGATCACCACGACGGATGATGCCGCGCTGTGCGAGCGGCTGGGCCATCCCGTCGTAGTCGTCCGCGGGAGCGAGCGCGCGATCAAGGTGACGGAGGAAGGCGACTTCGCTCGCGCCGAGGCGCTCTTCCCGCTGAGCGAGTGACGTGACCGTCGTCCCCAACGTGTACCCGTTCTGGTCGCCCGAGGAGATCGAGGCGGCCATCCAGCCCGCGCTCGCGCAGCTCGAGGCGGGACGCGTGCTGTGTTATCCCACGGAAACCGTCTACGGATTTGGTGGCGCCGCGGACGAGCGGGCGGTCGAGACGCTCGTCGCGCTGAAGAGCCGGCCGGCGGGCAAGCCGTTTCTGCTGCTCATCGAGGGGAGCGAGATGCTCGCACGTCTCGACCTGCGCTTGCCGACGTTCGCGGCCGCACTCGCCGCGCGGCACTGGCCGGGTCCGCTAACGCTCGTCCTGCCCGGAGGCGAGCGGCGCGTCCCCGAGCGGCTTCGCGGACCCGAAGGCGGGATCGCGGTGCGATGGACCCCACACCGCGGTCTGAGTCGCCTGATCCGCGCCTGGGGCGAGCCGATCACTTCGACCAGCGCGAACCGGCCGGGGGTACCGCCGGCGATGGTCGCATCCGAGATTGTGGAGCAGTGGGGCGATGCGCTGGCGCGCGGCATCCTGCGCCTGCTCGACGCCGGCCGACTCGATCCGTCGCCGCCGTCCACGGTCGTGGACTGCACGGGCGAGAGGCCGCGCGTGATCCGCCCGGGGGCCATCCCGGCCTCCGTGCTTCGGGAATCGGTAGCTGATCTCGTCGGCGATACCTGAGTGCGTGGAGATCCTTGACGAGAACGGAACGAGGAGCGCCCGGTCGGACCGCCGGATCTTCCGCCAGCCCGACGCCGGACTCCTGTTCACCAGGAATCGTGAGTGATGAAGATCCTCTTCGTGTGTACGGGGAACACCTGTCGAAGCCCCATGGCCGCCGCGATCGCCCGTCGCGTGGCGAGTGAGCGCGGGCTCGGCGATGTCGAGATCGCGAGCGCGGGCACCAGCGCGTGGGAAGGCGCGCCAGCGTCCGACGGCGCGCTGCTCGTGGGCATCGAGCACCAGCTGGACCTGAACGAGCATCGCTCGCAGCAGCTCACGCGGGAGCTCGTCGCCGCGCACGACGTGGTCCTCGCGATGGGACCGCATCACATCGAGCGCATCGTCGCCTTCGGCGGCGGCGACCACGCGTTCCTGCTCACCGACTTCGCCTCACGCGGCAGGTCCCAGCGGGCCATCAGCGATCCGATGGGCTCCGACCTCGACGTCTACCGCACCACGTACGATGAGCTCGACCGGGAGATCCGCCGCGTCTTCGATCGCCTCGTCGCCGAGCGGTTGTCGGACCAGCCGTGAGGCGCCGCCCGACGCGGCTCGTGCTCCTGGGCCATCCCGTCGACCACAGCCTCTCTCCACGCTTCCAGAACGCGGCCCTGACGGCGGCGGGTCTTCCGCTGACCTACGAGGCGCTGGACGTCTCCGCGGACGGACTCGAGCGGTGTCTGCTCGCGCTGCGCGATGCGGGTGCGGCCGGCAACGTGACGATCCCGCACAAGGAGCGCGTCGCCGCCATCTGTGAGCGGATGACATCGGACGCGCGGCGCGCCGCCGCGGTCAACACGTTCTGGGTTGAGGAGGGCAGGCTCGTGGGCGACAACACCGACATCGGCGGCTTCACGACGGCGGCCGCGGCGCTGCTCGGCCGTCCGATGCACTCCGGGCCGATCGCGCAGCGGGGCGGGCCGACGGACCTCGCGCCGATTGCGCGGCTCGACGAAGCGGCGGCGCACACGACCATCGCGCTGCTCGGCGCGGGCGGCGCGGCGGCGGCGGTCCTGTGCGCGGCGGAGTCCTGGCCGGGGTGCCGTGTGCTCCTGTACAGCCGCACTGCATCTCGGGCCGCAGCGTTGTGCGCGCGATTCCCGGCGGTGTGCGAGGTGGCGGGATCGGCCGAGGCGGCCGTACGCAGTGCCGCGCTCGTCGTCAACGCGACGCCGCTCGGGCTCCATGACGACGCGATGCCGGTGGAGGTCGGCGCGTTGAGTCCCACGAGCGCCGTCCTCGACCTCGTGTATCGTCCGGGCGAGACGGCGTTCGTCCGCGCCGCGCGCGCACGCGGCCTGCGCGCCGCGGACGGGCTCGCGATGCTGATCGAACAGGGGGCACTCGCGTTCGAGCGATGGTTCGGGGCAGAGCCGGACCGCGAGGCAATGTGGCACGCGGTGGATCGACCCTTCGAGGCCGGGCAGGGCAGATCCAGGTGACTGCGTCGCACCAGGCTGGATCCGCTATTCATGTCCTCGAACGCTCCGCTGTTCTCCATCCACTCGCTCCGCGCCCTCGCCTCGGGTCTCGCGGACCTGCTTCTGCCACGCGCCTGCGCCGCTTGCGAGCGGCTGCTCGAGCCGAGCGATCACGGC
>CAYLPM010000466.1:0-1607 GCA_964385525.1 uncultured Gemmatimonadaceae bacterium | reverse complement strand
GGTCGCCGACCCCCGGGCCGACGTGATGCTCAACGGAGTCAGTCTCGGGCGGGGCAACTGGAACAGCGATACGTTGCCGCCCGGGGAATACCTGATCAGCGCGTCCGTGGGCACGAGCCTCGCCGGCTGCACCACGATGCGTGACAGCGTCATCGTGACGCTGGCAGCGAGCGACAGCCAGTCCGTGCGCCTCAACGCCCGCGGATGCGGGCGCGTCATGTTCGACGTGACCCCATCGAACGCCACCTACCGCATCACCGACCTGCGCGGGCTCACGTTCGAGCGCACGGGCTCCCTGCCGCGCCAGCGCTCGCTGGTGCTGCCCGAAGGCGCCTACCGGCTCCGCATCAGCGAGCGATACTGCGCCGACTTTCTGAACGACAACTTCGTCATGCGGAGCGGGCGCACCGAGACCGTCGTCGTCAAGCTGATCTGCTGACGGGGGGAACCGGCGGCTACGACCCGATCGCCCACCCGGCAATGCCCCCGATCATCAACCCGATCCAGAACGTCGGCTGACGCCAGAAGGGCGGCTGGGGCTGCGTGAGCAGCGCGGCGTGTTGCGTGGAGAGCGGTGTCGTCTGTCCGGTGACGACCGCCGTCGCGAGGCCGTTCTGCACGCGGGTGACGCGGAACCGAGCAACGAGCGCATCGCGCCGCCGCGGATCGACGACGATCCCGCTCTGGCCGCGCGCGACCCACTGATGGGTCCCGAGCGCGAACGAGAACGTGCTGTCCGCGACGCCGGAGATCTCGAACCGCACGGCGGTCTCCTGTGCCTCCAGACGGCTGCCTCCACCGAGCGAGACGAGCAGCACCATCGCGAACAGCGGCAACACGGCGCGACGCATCACAGGATGTCCCGGAGCCAGTTTCTGATGTCGTTGAACATCACGAAAATGAAGAGGAGCGCGATCGCCGCCAGCCCGGCCCGCAGAATGTACTCCCGCGTGCGCGCGCTGAAGGCACTTCCCTTGATCGACTCGGCCACGTTGAGCAGGATCTGACCGCCGTCCAGGATCGGGATCGGGAGCAGGTTGAAGATCGCGATGTTCACGCTGAGCAGCGCGATCAGACCGAGAAACGTCTCCATCCCCGCCTGCGCCGCCTGCGTCGTCACCCGGGCGATCGCGATCGGGCCACCCAGATTCTCGGCCCCTACCTCGCGCCGCACGAGCCGGCCGAGGAACTCGACGATGAAGGACGTCATCGCCCACGTCCGCCGCCATCCAACCTGTACCGCTTCGCCCAGCCCCACGTGCTCGCGCTCGAGAAGGATCGGGCGTGGAGCGGCACCGATCCGGCCGATCAGCATCTGCTCGCCGTCCGGTCCGACGGCGTCTCGAACCGAGTCCGGCACTACGACTATCGAATGCGGCTCACCGTCACGCATCAACTCGAGCGTGACCTCGCGTCCCGGCGCGGCGGCGATGCGGGCGACCAGCTCCTGCCAGCTCGCGACCGCCGCGCCATCCGCCATGACCACCGAGTCGCCGGGCTCGATTCCGGCGCGATGTGCGGGCGTGTCCGGGACGACGCTGTCGATGATCGGCGGGACGTACGGATCGAGCGTGCGCGCCACGTCGGTGCGCGATAGCCGTCCCTCG
>CAYLPM010000465.1:0-2335 GCA_964385525.1 uncultured Gemmatimonadaceae bacterium | reverse complement strand
ACCCTGACCATCTGTCCCGGTGGTGAATCGCTTCCGAACTGGTCGCGGCGGGTGGGGACGGTCAGCATGCCGCGCCCACTGCATCGCCCGGCGGGCGCACCCGCGACCCGACCGCGTTTCTGAGTCACCCGGAGGTACTCTTGGCCGTCGAGAACCAGCCCCTCGACGAAAGACAGTGCCGAGATCCCCCTCGCTGCGCTCGGGGCAGGTGGACCGGGCACACGACTGGCCGATGTTCGACATGCGGATGCTGCTGGATTCTGGTACCGGCCTCTCATTTCTGCCCGGAGATACGCGCCATGCGCCGACTTCTGCTCGCCGCGCTGGTCGCGGCGCCCGGTTGTGGATCGTCGACTCGCTCGTCCGCGCCGGCTCCGGCGGCCGCCGAGCTGCGCTTCGAGCCGGTGCAGGCCGAGCTGCTCTCTCTGGGTGGAGCGCTGGTCAATGCTTGGGCCGATCACGATGGCGATGACGACGTCGATCTGTTTGTCGGCTTCAACGGATCCCCCAACCGGCTTTACCGGAACGACGGCGGAGTGCTGACGGATGTCGCCGCCGCAGCGGGGGTCGGCGACGCCCGCGCCACGCGCGCAGCAGCATGGGGCGACTTCGATGCCGATGGCGATCCGGACCTGCTCGTCGGCTTCGCTCCCGGTCCGGCATCGGTGCTCAGGCTCTATCGCAACGATGGCCTCGGCTTCACGGACGTCACCGCCGGGCACGGACTCGTCCGTGACTCGGGCGCCGTGCGTCAGACGGCGTGGGTCGATGCCGATGGCGACGGCGACCTCGATCTGTTCGTCGCCTTTCGCGACCGTGCGAATGCCCTGTTCCGCAACGACGACGGCCGCTTCACCGACGTCGCCGCGCGACTCGGTCTGGCCGACGCGCGCCGCAGCGTGGGCGCGGTGTGGTTCGACTACGACGAGGATGGCGATCTCGATCTGTACGTGGGCAACATGGATGGCGACGCGAACGGTCTCTTTCGGAATGACGGCGGCAGATTCGTCGATGTGGCGCCCGAGGCCGGGCTCGCGTGGGGCGGGCGTCTTCCCGACAGCTCGACGAACGGCACCGTGCGCCCCTGCGCGGCCGACATCGATGGCGATGGACATCTCGATCTCTTCACCGCCAACTACGGCAGGAACGGGCTGTTCCTGAACCGAGGCGGCGGTCGCTTCGAGGATGTCTCCGCGGCCTGGGGCATCGACATCGACGCGCGCTACGATGCCTGCGCGTTCGCCGATGCCGATCACGACGGCCTGCTCGACCTCTACGTCAACGGCACCGTCACCGGCGGCGTGAGTTACCGCGACTGGCTGTTCCGGAATCTCGGTGATCGCTTCCGCGACGCGACGCCCGACGAGATCCGTGGGCTGCAGGCGGACCACGGAGTGCAGTGGGCGGACTTCGACGGCGACGGCGATGCGGATCTGTCCCTGACGGGCGCCGGGCCGGACGGCATGCACCTCGTCATGCGCAACCTCCTGAGCGACGCCGATGCCTCGCGCTCGCTCCGCCTCCGCATCGTCGACGGCAACGGGCACGCGACCCTCGCCGGCGCCGAGGTGCGAGTCTTCGCCTCCGGTTCGCGCCGCCCGCTCGCGACGCGTCTCGTCGACTCGGGCTCGGGCTACGACGCGCAGAGCGACATGCCGGTGCACGTCGGCCTTCGGTCGCTCGCACCCGTGGACATCGAGGTCACCTGGCCATCCCGCGGGAGCCGCACCGTGACCCGAATTACCGGCGTGGATCCGCGCGAGTGGCGCGGGCGGGTGCTCGTCGTGTCCGTGAAATGAGTGCTAGCCCGGGCAGGGGGGTGTCCTTCGTGACGCCGGCATTACGATTCGGTTACGCGCTTCAGCCGGTGCGGCACGGGGCGCGCCGGCACTCGCGCATCCGAGCGAGTCAGCTTCCGAAGACGACTTCGACCTCCGGCCGAAAGACGGCAACCCCCTTCCGCGTCACCTTCGCCGTACCATCGATCGTGATCTTCTTCAACCCTGGCAGCGTCGCCAGCAGTGCCACGCCCGCATCTGTGATCCCCGCCGTCTCCCAGAACTCGAGCGACTCGAGCGTCGTCATCCGCGATAGTGTCTCCAGGCTCTTGTCTGTGATGCGCGTCTTGCCGGCGTAGTAGAGCTCGAGCTTCAGGTTCTCGATGTGCGCCGTGGCCTCGTCGCCCGTGTCGCGGCAGTACATGCACCACAGCGACCTGAGCCCCTCGCACCGGCCGACGTGGCGGAAGCCATCATCCTTCACGTCCATCGGCATGAGGAACCCCAGTGCGGGGAAGCTCGGCAGCGTCGAGAGCGCGGCGTCATCCACGCGCTTG
>CAYLPM010000464.1:0-7076 GCA_964385525.1 uncultured Gemmatimonadaceae bacterium | reverse complement strand
CTAGCAGAGCGCTCGGGCCATCCACTACCTTCGAGCGCGCATGGCGATCGAGCGCGGCAACAGCTCCAGCAGCATCATCGACGTGCTCGACCGCGTGCTCGACAAGGGCATCGTGATCGACGCGTGGGTGCGCCTGTCCGTCGTGGGGATCGACCTGCTCACGGTCGAGGCCCGCATCGTCGTCGCGTCGATCGACACCTATCTCAAGTACTCCGAGGCCGTCGGCATCGTGCAGCCGATCGCGCGCCCCCGCGAGCTCGGAGCCGGAGGCGAGGGAGAGCTCGAGCGCGTGCAGCGAGAGAATGCGGAGCTCAAGCGGCGACTCGAACAGCTCAACAGCTGAAACGCTCGGCGATCCGGCCACACAGATGACGGATGAGTGGCTGGCGGAGCTGCTCTCGGCGATCGCCGAGGCAAGGGATTTCTCGGCCGCCGGCAGCCTGTTCCTCGCCCGGGTGGCGGAAGCGGTCGGCTCCGAGCGCGGTCGCCTGCTGCAGCTGCACGATGGCCATCAGAACCTCGCGGTCGTGGCCGAGCTGGGTGATGACGGCACGAGAGGCCGCGACACGGCGATTCCGCTGGAGGACGGCAGCCACCCGCTCGTGATCTCGGCACTCGCGCTGCTGGTCGCCGAGGGCCGGAACGTGAGCGTGCCAGGGGTCGCGTACGAGACCTGGACGGTCGTGCCGCATCCTCGTCCGCTCACCCGAGGCGCGCCGCCGCTCCTGGATGAGCCCCGCGCGCTCGAGCTGCTCGAGGCGCGCGGCGTCACCGTGCTCTCCCGATCGGGATCGCGCGGGCGTTCCGGACAGGCGCCGGCGGGACTCCTGCTGCTGGATGGGACGTTCGATCCCGCCGTGGTGGAGTCGCTCCGTCGTGTGGCGACGCTCGCCGGCCCGGTGCTCGCGCGACTCGCCTCGGCCGACGAATTCCGGCGCGCGGCAGAGCGGCTCGATCAGCAGCGCGACCTGCTCACCGCGCTCGTCAACTCGCTTCCCGATCCGATCGTCATCACGGACTCGTCGAACGACATCGTGGTCCAGAACCGTCGGGCCGAGCACCTGCTCACGTTCGGCGAGCAGGACTCGGATGGACGCCGGCGCGCGGTCGAGATCAACAATCTGCTCTTCACCTCGTTCCTCGCGCGGGCGGTGATGGCTGGCGGGATGCCGAGCGGGTCGCGAGAGCTCAATCTGGTGGATCCCGACGAGGGGACCGATCTCCTGTTCGAGGTGTTGGCGCACCAGCTGCTGGGCGGGCACACTCCCGCGGGGTCGTACGTCTCGGTTCTGCGCGATGTGACCGATCTTCGCCGGGCGTCGAACGAGCTGGAGCGGCAGGTGCAACGCGTGCGCCTGGCGGAGATCGATGCCACGCGCGAACGCGATCGGCTCAACCTGATCCTGGAAAACGTCGCCGATCCGATCCTCGTCACGGACGATCGCTCGAACATCATCCTGATGAACCAGCAGGCGGAGCAGCTGTTCCAGGAGGGGGGGCAGGGGCAGCGCTCGCGCACGCAGGCGGTGCGCGCCAACGACACGAAGTTCACCACCTTCATCTCGGACTTCACGCTCGGCCCGGCGATGTCGCGCCGCGAGCAGATGCGACTGATCCATCCGGGGTCGGGCCGCGAGCTGCCGATGGAGGTCGTCTCGGGCAAGATCATGAACCAGCGCGGCGAGCCGCTGGCGATCGTGTCCGTGCTGCACGACCTGACGAAGCAGGTGGAGAACGAGCGCCTGTACCACGAGCTGAAGCAGTTCAGCGGCCAGCTCGAGGAGCGGATCCGCGCCGCGACCGCGGATCTCGCCGAGCAGAACGCCCGGCTCCAGTGGCAGTCGAAGGAGCTGGAGAAGGCGAACCGGCTCAAGTCCGAGTTCCTCGCCAGCATGTCGCACGAGCTGCGCACGCCGATCAACGCGCTCATCGGCTACACGGCGCTGATGCTGGATCGAATCTACGGGGAGCTGACGGCGAAGCAGGAGGAGGGGCTCCGGCGGATTCAGGTGTCGGCGCAGCATCTGCTCGCGCTGATCAACGACATCCTCGACCTCGCCAAGATCGAAGCCGGCAAGATGCCGCTGCACCTCGAGGAGACGTCGCTTCAGCATCTCATCGGCGAGATCACCCAGCAGATCGAGCCGATGGTGCGGAAGAAGCAGCTCGACTACACCTGCCGGATCCCGGCCGATCTCCCGCCGATACACACGGACCGGGTGAAGGTCAAGCAGATCCTGCTCAACCTGCTGTCGAACGCGGTGAAGTTCACGCACCGCGGGGAGGTCGAGCTGAACGTCGTGCCGTCGGGCGAGCACGTGCGGATCGAGGTGGCTGACACCGGGATCGGCATCCAGCCGCGCGATCTCGAGGCGATCTGGGAGGATTTCCGGCAGCTCGATCAGTCGCGGACGCGCGAGTATGGAGGCACGGGACTGGGCCTGAGCATCACCCGAAAGCTGGTGGAGCGGCTGGGCGGGACGATCACGGTCGCCAGCGTCCCCGCGGAAGGATCCATCTTCTCGGTGATGCTGCCGATGCGCAGCGCGGCGCCTCCAGCGGATGAGGCGGCCTCCGTGTATGCGCCGTAGGGCGCGAGGAGCAGCGCCCCGCTCGTCCCGTCATCGCTTCGGTTGACAGGTTCCGTCGGCTCCGTAGATTGCGTCAACGCCCCGCCAATTGGCCCGGGGCGTTTTTCTTTGGCTGGAAAGTCCGGGGACGGGCAGGCGGCGGCCACGGGATGGGTGAGAGGTGATTCGGCTTCCGGCAACCGCGAGGCCGAGTACCCATACACCGACGGACGGACGACCTGGCCGCCGGCCGCCCCGTTCACGGACGCTCCGGCCGACATGGCGCCAGCATCAACCAGGACCTTCTGATGTTCGATTCCGAGCGGCGAACCGTGGTCGTGGTCGGCGCGCAGTGGGGCGACGAGGGCAAGGGAAAGCTGGTGGATGTGCTCGCGGAGCGCGCGGATTGGGTCGTGCGGTATCAGGGCGGCGCGAACGCGGGACACACCGTCCACATCGGCGAGACCTCGTTCGTGCTGCACCAGATCCCGAGCGGGATCCTGCACGAGGGTGTGCGGTGCGCGATCGGGAACGGCGTCGTGCTCGATCCGGACACGCTGTTCACGGAGATCGACGAGTTGATTCGGGATGGCGTGGATGTCGAGGGTCGACTGTACGTCAGCGACCGCGCGCATCTGGTGCTCCCGCACCACAAGCTGCTCGATGCGGAGAGCTCGGCGAGCCGGGAGATCGGGACGACCGGCCGGGGGATCGGCCCGGCCTACGAGGACAAGGTCGCGCGCCGCGGCGTGCGGGTGCTCGATCTGCGGCATCCTCGCCGGCTGCGCCAGCTGGTGGAGCACGCGGTGGACCACGCGAACGCGCGGCTCGAGCACGGCGGCAGCTCGCGGCGCGCGAACGTGGACGAGACGATCGACGGGCTGGAGCGGCTGGCGCCGCGTCTGCTCGCGCTCTCCGACGATGTCGGCCTCGCGATCCACCGCGCGATCGCCAGCCGGGCGGCCGTCCTGCTCGAGGGCGCGCAGGGCTCGCTGCTCGACGTGGACCATGGGACGTACCCGTTCGTGACATCGAGCAACACGACGTCAGGGGGCGCGGCCGTGGGGGCGGGGATCGCGCCGACGGCGATCGACGCCGTGGTGGGCGTGGTGAAGGCCTACACGACGCGGGTCGGAAACGGACCGCTCCCGACCGAGCTGGACGAGCCGCTCGCGGAGCAGATGCGACGGCTCGGCAACGAGTTCGGCGCGACGACCGGACGGCCGCGCCGATGCGGCTGGTTCGATGCGATCGTCGTCCGGTACGCGTCGCGGGTGAACGGGCTCAGCGGCCTCGCGGTCACGAAGCTAGACGTGCTCGACACTCTGGAGCGCGTGGCGATCTGCACCGGGTACGAGACCGGCGGCGAGCTGCGCACGGAGTTTCCCGGGGACATCGCCGCGCTGGACGGCATCGTCCCGCGCTACGAGTGGTTCGAGGGGTGGCGACGCTCGACGGCCGATGCGCGCAGGCTGGAGGATCTGCCTGGCGAGGCCCGACGCTATCTCGACCGCATGGAGGAACTGGTCGACACGCCGATCGCGTTCGTGAGCGTCGGAACGCGCCGCGATCAGATCATCGGCCTCGAGGTCGAGGTCTGACATGGAGCCGATGCTCGAGCCGGGCTCCGCGGACGTGGCCATCGTCGGTGCCGGGCCCTGCGGCCTGGCGGCGGCGATCGCCCTGCGTCGCTCGGGGCTGCACGCGGTGGCGCTCGATGCGTCGTGCATCGTGAGCACGGTCGCCTCGTATCCGACGTACATGACGTTCTTCTCGACGGCGGAGCGGCTCTCGATCGGCGGGCTCCCGTTCATCGTCGCGACGGAGAAGCCGACCCGGCGGGATGCGCTGGCGTACTATCGCGCGGTCGTGCGCCACTTCGATCTCGACGTGCGCCAATATCACCGCGTGACCACGATCGAGCGCGCGGACGACCGCTTCGCCCTGCGCGCGCAGGATCGGCACGGGCGCACGGCGCGCCTCGAGGCGCGCTCGGTCGTGATCGCGACCGGCTACCGGGGATCGCCCAACCTGCTCGGCGTCCCCGGCGAGTCGTTGCCGCACGTCACGCACGAGTTTCGCGAGGGACACGAGGCGTTCGGGATGCCCGTCGTCGTCGTCGGCGGCGGGAACTCGGCATCCGAGGCGGCATTGGATCTGTGGCGCAGTGGCGCCCGCGTGACGCTCGTGCATTTCGGCGCGGGACCCGATCCCAACGTGAAACCCTGGGTGCTGCCGGACCTGCTCAACCGCGTGAAGGAGGGCGAGATCGTTGCGCGCTGGAGTTCGCGCGTCCGCGAGATCGGCCCGGGCTGGATGCAGCTCGCGTCGACAGAGTCACCGGAACGGATTCCGGCCGATCGCGTGTACCTGATGACCGGCTGGACACCGAGCTCGGAGCTGCTCGAGATGCTCGGCGTGCGGCTGGATCCGGAGACGGGCATTCCCGTGCACGACCGCGAGACCATGGAGACGAACACGCCCGGTGTGTACCTCGCGGGCGTCCTGGCGGCGGGCTACGACGCGAACAAGGTCTTCATCGAGAACGGGCGGCAGCACGGGGAGCTGATCGCGGCGAACCTGGCACGCACGCTCGGGATGAATGCCATTTCGACGCCGACGTGAGCGCCGGGCCGGGAGCCGCGCGTCGGGCTTCGCGCGCGACCCGATGCCCGTCTACGAAGGGCCCCGCGCATCGACTCACTACAGGAGCGCCTGCCCGTTCGATTACTTTCCGGCCATGTCCAGCAACCACCCCGATGTGATGGAGAAGCTCGTGTCGCTGTGCAAGCGGCGCGGCTTCATCTTCCAGTCCTCCGAGATCTATGGCGGCACGGGTTCCGTGTGGGACTACGGACCGCTCGGGGTCGAGCTCAAGCGGAACCTCAAGGACCGGTGGTGGCACGCGATGGTGCGCGCGCGCGATGACGTCGAGGGGCTCGACGCCGCGATCCTGATGCATCCGCGCGTCTGGGAGGCCAGCGGGCACGTGGCCGGCTTCACCGACCCGCTCGTCGACTGCCGGAACTGTCACAAGCGCTTTCGCGCCGACGATCCGCGCATCAAGGGGACGCCGGGCACCTCCGACGCGCAGTGTCCCGCGTGCGGGATGAAGGGCACGCTCTCCGAGCCGCGGATGTTCAACCTCAGGTTCAGGACGTTCATGGGGCCGGTCGAGGACACCGCCTCGACCGTCTATCTGCGGCCGGAGACGGCGCAGGGGATCTATGTCAACTTCCTCAACGTCCAGCAGTCGACGCGGCAGAAAGTGCCGTTCGGGATCGCGCAGATCGGGAAGGCGTTCCGCAACGAGATCACGCCGGGGAACTTCATCTTCCGCACCCGTGAGTTCGAGCAGATGGAGATGCAGTTCTTCGTCGACCCGGATGGCGATCACATGCGGTGGTTCGAGTACTGGAAGGCACAGCGGATGGTCTGGCATCGCGAGCTGGGGCTCGACGAGTCGCGGCTCGAGTTTCACCAGCACGAGCCGCACGAGCTCGCGCATTACGCGCGCGCGGCGTTCGACATCCAATTCGACTTCGGCGGGTCCCTCGGATTTCAGGAGATCGAGGGCGTGCACCATCGCGGCGACTTCGACCTCGTGCGGCACCAGGAGTACTCGAACAAGAAGCTCGAGTACTTCGATCAGCCGAACAACCGGCGATACGTGCCGTTCGTCGTGGAGACGTCGGTCGGCGCCGATCGCACGCTCCTGGCGGTGCTCGTCAACGCCTATCGCGAGGAGTCCGTGGCGGGAGAGGAGGAAGGGCGGACGGTTCTCGCCCTCCATCCATCGCTGGCGCCGGTGAAGGCCGGGGTGTTTCCTCTCGTGAAGAAGGACGGTATGCCGGAGATGGCGCATCGCATCGCGGGTGACCTGCGCTCGCGCTTTCCGGTGTTCTACGACGAGTCCGGGGCGATCGGGCGGCGCTACCGGAGGCAGGACGAGGTCGGGACGCCGTACTGCATCACCGTGGATGGCGAGTCGACGCAGGACGGGACCGTGACGGTGCGCGATCGGGACACGCTGGCGCAGGAGCGCATCGCGGCGGACCGGCTCGCGGAGCACCTGGGCGCGCGGCTCGCGCCGTGAGGGGATCGCCGTCGGAAACGAGCGCCGCGGGTGCGGGTGCGGGGGCGGGGGGGGGCGGGGGGGGCGGCATGAAGACGACCTTGTCGCTCGACCGGCTGCGCGCAGGTGGCGAGTCGCTGATGCAGGAGCTGTCGCGCGAGTTCTATCTGGCGCACGCCGGGCACAAGCCAACGGCGGAGCTGCAGCCGATCTACGAGCGTCACGCGCGCGTGCTGGACCAGGATGCCCTCGCCCTCGCCCGCGAAGCGTTCCGCGACGCGGGCGAGGGCAGCGAGGAGCGGCGCCGCGCGCGGATCCTGCTCGAGTGGCAGGCCGAGGCGCAGGCGGCCCGTCTCCTCGCGCCATTCGAGGAGCGCGAGATCGCGTGGGAATCCTCGGCCATGGTGCGGCTGCCGGATGGCGGGACCATC
>CAYLPM010000463.1:0-3732 GCA_964385525.1 uncultured Gemmatimonadaceae bacterium | reverse complement strand
TCGCGGTGCTCGGGCATGGCGCATGGGTTCGCCGTTTCGGGGGTGACGAGTCGGCGCTGGGTCAGACGATCGAGGTCGAGGGTCTGCCGCACACGATCATCGGCGTAGTGCCACGGGGCTTTCAGGGGACCGGCGTGCAGCCGGTCGAGCTCTGGCTGCCGATGGCCACGCTGCAGGCGCTGCCGACGGAGCGATTCCTGTTCTCCTTCGGTAACGGGATCGTCGACGTCCTGGTCCGTCGCCCGCCCGAGGTGAGCGAAGCGCAGGTCATTGCCGAGCTGACGCAATCGGTGCGCGGCGAGCTCGAGGAGCGGGCAAGCGAGCGAGGACGCGCTGCGCCGGAGGCGCGTGCCGACCTGGTGCCGCTCACCGGCGCCATCGGGCCCGACATGGCGCGGACTCAGGAAGCCACGGTGGCGATCTGGCTCGTGGGCGTGTCGATCGTCCTGCTGCTGGTCGCGTGTGCGAACGTCGCCAGCCTGTTCATGCTGCGTGCGGAGCAGCGGGCGCGCGAGCTCGCCGTCCGGCTCGCTCTCGGTGTCGGCCGACTGCGACTGGCGCTCCAGCTCTTCGTCGAGTGCGCGACCGTCGTAGCGCTCGGCGGCCTCGCCGGTTACCTCGTGACGATGACCGGTGGCGCGTGGCTGCGACGCGTGTTGCTGCCCGACGTGGCGTGGGACGGGTGGACGACGGATCATCGCATGCTCGTGCTCACGATCGCCGCACTCGTCGTGACGGCGCTGCTGACCGGACTCGCGCCCGCGGCGCACGCGTGGCGGGCGAATCACCACGGCCTCCTCGCCGGCGCGGCACGTTCGGGCGGGGGATCGACGCGCCGCCTCTGGCTGCAACGTCCGCTGATCCTCGCGCAGACGGCGCTGTCGGTCCTGCTGCTCGTCGGCGCCGGCCTGTTCCTGCGGTCGCTCCACGAGATGCGGAGCGTCGACCTCGGGATGCAGCCCGACAGGGTCGTGGTGGTCACCGCCGAGTTCACGAACATCGGCTGGCGGTCCGCGGAGATCAACGCGTTCGCGGAGCGGGTGAGGGCGCGGCTGGACGGCATGCCCGGCATCGAGGGTGTCGCGTTCGCGGAGAGCGCCCCGTTCGTCGGCGCGATCGGCTGGGGAGGTATCCGGATTCCGGGTCGGGATTCCCTCATCGCGGCCGCCGGGTTGGCGGCGTCGAAGAGCACTGTGTCCCCGGAGTTTTTCCAGGTGACGGGCATGCAGCTCGTCCGCGGGCGGGGCATTGAGGCGGGCGACCGCGCCGGCGCGCCGCTCGTCGCGGTGATCAACGAATCGACCGCGCGGCAGTACTGGCCCGATGGGACGGCGCTCGGCGACTGTTTCTACGTCGGGAACGTGCCGCAGTGCTTCACGATCGTGGGCATCGTCCGCGATGCGCGCCGCTTCCGCTTCGATGACGAGCCGCATCCGCACTACTTTCTCGCTCTCGCGCAGGAGACGTTCGCGCGGCATCCCGAAGCGATCCTCGTACGCACCACGGGCGATGCGGAGCGTCACGTCGCCCGCATTCAGGAAGCATTGCGCGGCATCGCGCCGGAGCTGCCGCTGCTCGATGTGCTGTCGCTCCAGTCGCGGATCGACCCTCAGGCGCGGCCGTGGGAGCTCGGCGCGACGGTATTCACGATGTACGGCGCGTTCGCCGTGCTGCTCGCCGCGCTCGGGCTCTACGCCGCGATCGCGCACGGCGTCGTGTCGCGGACGCGGGAGATGGGGGTGCGCATCGCGATCGGGGCGCGCGCGAGGCAGATCCTCCGCCTGATTCTCCTCGACGGCGTGCGGATCGGGCTCGTCGGGCTCGGCATCGGGCTGGCGATCACGATCATCGCGGCGGACCGGCTCGGCGAACGGCTGACGGAGCTGCTGTTCCGGGTGGCGCCGACCGATGGGCTGGTGCTCGGCGGTGTCGCGGGCGTGCTGTTCGTCGCCGTGCTGCTCGCGAGTCTCATCCCGGCGTGGCGGGCGACGCGTGTTGACCCGATGATTGCGATGCGCGCAGAGTAGGTTATCGCGGTCTGGTAGGAACTGCCCTACCGCAGAGGGCGCGGAGGAGCAGGAGGAACGCAGAGGAGCTCCTCGCGGCTGACTGGCTCCGCATCACCACGAGCCCGGACGAATGCTTTGGAAACGACCCCGGGACGCATTGGCGGCCCGAGGCCGTTCATCCATCATTCCCGGCTCGTGGTGCTCTGGAGCCAGTTCAGTGTGCAGTTCCTCTGCGCTCCCCCGCTCCTCTGCGTCCTCTGCGGTAAAGAAGTTCCTTTCTCCCCGATCATGCAATCCGACCCCCCCACGTGTGCTCCGCCCCCCTGGCGGTACTGCCAGTGGACGACTCGTTGCCGATGCGGGGAAGGGTCTGCATCGTAGCACGCCCACCGCAGGTCGACGCCCGTGCCCAGCGAGGAGACCGTCATGAAGGACGTCCTGAGAGAGCTCACGGTGGCGGTCCGCTCGCTGCGCCGGAGCCGCGCCTTCACCCTCACCGCGATCCTCACGCTCGCCCTGGGCATCGGCGCGAGCACGGCGATCTTCAGCGTCGTCAACGCGGTGCTCCTGCGGCCGCTCCCGTACGCCGATGCCGAGCGGCTCGTGCTCGTCTGGGGCGACATGCGCACCCGGGAGGTCTACGACTTCCCGTTCCCGCCCGCGGACTACGCCGACCTCGTCGAGCAGGGCACGCTGTTCGAGGGCCTCGCTGCCCTGGCCACCTTCCCGCAGCGGCTCGTCTTCGAGGACGAGGCGGAACAGGTTCAGGTGGGCGCCGCGACGACGAACCTCTTCTCGCTGCTCGGCGCGCACATCGTTCATGGCCGGGGCTTTCTCTCGGCGGATGGGACGCCGCCTCCACCGCCGCCGCAGGGCGCCATTGCGCCCCCGGGCGCGGGTGCGCCGCAACAGCCTCCACCGCCCCCGAACGCGATCATCCTCAGCCACCACTTCTGGCAGCAGCGCTTCGGCGGCAACCCGGACGTGGTCGGCGACGTGATCCAGCTGGGTGGCGGGGGCGCGCCCGGCGAGATCGTCGGCATTCTCGGCCCCGAGTTCGAGATGTTGTTCCCGCCGGGAACCGGGATCGAGCGCCTGCCGGCGATGTGGCAAGCGATGCGGATCGACTTCGCTGGCGGCTCGCGCATCAACGTGTTTCTGCGCGTGATCGGCAGGTTGAAGCCGGGCGTCACGATCGACCAGGCGCAGGCGCAGATGGATGTGCTCGCGGCCGATCTGCGGGAGCGTTTTCCGATCAAGGAGACGTCCGGGCTGCACCTGCGCGTCGAGCCGATGCACGATGACCTGGTCGCTGATGTGCGGCCGGCGATCCTCGCGCTGATGGGCGCGGTGATCTTCGTGCTGCTGATCGCCAGCGCGAACGTCGCGAACCTTCACCTCGTCCGTGCGTGGTCGCGCGAGCGCGAGCTCGCCGTCCGCTCTGCGCTCGGCGGCGCGCGCTGGCATCTCGTGCGGCAGATGCTGCTCGAGAGCTTCGTGCTCGCGGCCGGAGGCGTGGCGGCCGGCATCGGCCTCGCGTATCTCGGGATCGACGTCCTGCTCGCACTCGCGCCGGCGACCCTCCCGCGGCTCGAGGCGGTCTCGATCGACCTGCCGGTGCTGGGCTTCTCGATCCTCGCCGGCGTGATCGCCGCGTTCGCGGTGGGCGTGCTCCCGGCGATCCGCGCGTCGCGCCCCGATGTGATGGACGTGCTTCGCGCGA
>CAYLPM010000462.1:0-6920 GCA_964385525.1 uncultured Gemmatimonadaceae bacterium | reverse complement strand
GTGCGCCGTGCCGAGTGGCGCGAGCGCGGGGGCGAGGGAGGTGGCGGTTGCGAGGGCGGGGGCGGGGGCGGGGGCGGGGGCGGCATGGTGTTCGAGATCGAGGCCAATCGGTTCCTGCATCACATGGTTCGATTTCTCGTCGGCACGATGGTCGAGATTGCGAGCGGCCGGCGGTCGCTCGATGGCCTGCGCGAGCTGCTGGTCGCGGAAGACAACCGCGACGTGGCGGCACCGGCGCCGGCGCACGCGCTGTGTCTGGAACACGTGAGTTATCCGCGCGACCTCTACCTCGAGGGTCCATGAAGATCTATCTAGCCACGACGTCGCTCGAGCAGATCCGGTGGGGGGTGTCGACGGGCCTCATCGACGGCGTGGTCACGTCGCCCGCGTCGCTCGCCGAGGATGCCACGGAGCGCGAGGCCGGCGAAGTGCTCGCCGAGATCTGCGCCGCCGGTGCGTTCCCGGTCTTCGCCAGCGTCGAATCCGTGAACGACGACGACATCTACCGCGATGGTAAGGAGCTCGCGCGCATCTCCGACCATGTCGTGGTGCAGATTCCGCTCGTCGAGGATGCGATCGCGGCCATGCGCCGGCTGAGCTCGGAGGGCGTTCGCGTGAGCGCGTCGCTCGTCTTCAACGCCGCGCAGGCGCTCCTGGCCGCGAAGGCCGGTGCCGCGCACGTCGCGACCGCGATCGATCAGCTCAGCGCCCTCGGCGAAGTCGCGCTCGATCAGGTGCGCATGATTCGCGCGGTGTTCGACGCCGACGCCGTCGAGTGCGATCTGCTGGCGATGCTACCGCGCGACGCGGCGCAGTTCACCGAGTGCGCGATGGCCGGTGCCGACGCGGTGTGCATGTCGCAGGAGGTGCTCCGGTCGCTGCTCCTGCATCCGCTCACGGATCGGGGGCTCGACCAGTTCCTCCAGGACCTCAGCCGGCGGCCGAGGCCGCGAGTCCCCGCGTGAGACGCCGCCTGGGGTCGGGTGTCCTCTCGCTGATCCTCGTGATCGGCTGCGAAGGCGCGTCGCCGCCACCGGGCAATGCCCAGACGCGTCAGGCGCGGGCGGCCGATCAGGCGCCCGCGACGATAGACCAGAGTCGACACACCGCGATCACCGCCGCCGTCGGGCGCGTGGCGCCCGCCGTCGTCACCGTGCAGATCGAGCAGGTGCAGACCGTTCCCGCGGACGTGTTCGAGCTCTTCTTCGGTGGTCGCTCCGGACAGCGGATCACCCCCGGCATCGGGTCGGGCTTCATCACCCGTGAGGACGGCATCGTCGTCACCAATGCCCACGTCGTCGCCGGCGCCACGCGGGTGTCGGTCGCGCTGCGCGACGGCACCACGTTTCCCGCGCAGGTGCTCGGCGTCGACGAGACGAACGATCTCGCGGTGCTGAAGATCGACGCCACCGGACTCCCCACCGCGCCGCTCGGCGACTCCGACGCGCTGCTCGTCGGCGAATGGGCCATCGCCATCGGCAATCCGTACGGGTTTCTGCTAGGCAACACCGAGCCGAGCGTGACCACGGGCGTGGTGAGCGGCACGGGGCGCAATCTCATCGGCGGGGGCCAGCAGGCGACCGGCGCGTATCTGGACATGATTCAGACCGATGCGGCCATCAACCCCGGCAACTCGGGCGGCCCTCTCGTCAACGCCGCGGGCGAGGTGATCGGCGTCAACAGCTCGATCTATTCGCCTACCGGTGGGTCGGTGGGGCTCGGCTTCGCGATTCCGGTCAACCGCGCCAAGCGGGTGACGGAAGACCTCCTGCTGCACGGCGCGGTGCGGCGTCCCTGGGTCGGGCTCCAGGTCGTGCTGCCAGACCGTTCCGCGCCTCGTCAGTCGCTCGGCACGGGCGTCGTCGTCCGGTCCGTGACGCCGGACTCACCCGCGGCCGCGGCCGGGATCCGCCCGGGTGACGAACTGCTGCAGTCGCGCGATCGCACGCTGCGCAACGTCTACGACTGGCAGACGGAGCTGCTCGACCTGCGGGTCGGCGAAGAGGTGCCGCTGCGACTTCGGCGCGGTGGCCGGGAGATCGCGGCGACGCTCACGGTCGGAGACCTGCCGCAGCTCACGGCACAGCGGGTCGAGGTGCTGCGCGACGTACAGCTCGTGACGCTCACCCCCGCCATCCGGGCGGAGAACGACATCCGCGCGCGACAGGGGGCGTTCGTGGTGGACATCAGTGATGCGATGTCGCAGCGGCTCGCGCTGCAGCGCGGCGACGTGATCCTGCAGATCAACAGTGCCCAGATCCAGGATGCGCGCGATGTCGCGCGCGCGTTCGAGTTCTACGGGCGCGGACCCATCCGGATGTGGTTCGAGCATCAGGGGACGGTGTACCAGGTGGACATCTGACGTGAGCGCCCACGACCGCTACTCCTCGCCGCTGGCCGACCGATACGCGTCGGCGGCGATGCTCGAGCTCTGGTCGCCGCGGACGCGCCATGGTCTCTGGCGCCGGCTGTGGCTCGCGCTGGCCGAGGCCCAGCGGGAGCTCGGCGTGCCGATCCCAGACGACGCCATCGCGCAGATGCGCGCGCACCTCGACGAGATCGACTTCACGGTGGTCGCGACGTACGAGCGAAGGTTCCGGCACGACGTCATGGCCCACGTGCACGCCTTCGGCGACGTCGCCCCCGCCGCGCGGGGTGTCATCCACCTTGGCGCGACGAGCGCGTACGTCACCGACAACACGGACCTGATCCTGATGCGTCGCGGGCTCGAGCTCCTGCGCGGCAAGCTCCTCGGGATCCTGCGCGGGCTCGCGGTGTTCGCCCGGACGTGGCGCGACGAGCCGACGCTCGGCTACACGCATCTCCAGCCCGCACAGCTGACGACGGTCGGCAAGCGCGCGACGCTCTGGATGCAGGACCTCGCGCTCGACCTCGCCGACCTCGAGCACCGGCGCGCGACCCTTCCCTTTCGCGGCGTGAAGGGGACGACCGGGACCCAGGCCAGCTTCCTCGAGCTGTTCGAAGGCGATCACGAACGCGTGCGGCAGCTCGACCGGCTCGTGACGACGCGCATGGACTTTCTGCACGCCCTGCCCGTGACCGGACAGACCTACTCGCGCAAGCTGGACGCCCAGGTGCTCGGCGTCGTCGCGGGCGTGGCCGCCAGCGCCGCGAAGTTCAGCGGGGACGTGCGGATGCTCCAGGCCTTCGGTGAGATGGATGAGCCGTTCGAGCAGGAGCAGATCGGGTCGTCGGCGATGGCCTACAAGCGGAACCCGATGCGCGCCGAGCGGGTCGCGTCGTTGGCGCGCTTCGTCGTGACGCTCGAGGAGAACGCGAATCACACCCACAGCGTGCAGTTCTTCGAGCGCACGCTCGATGACAGCGCCAATCGCCGGCTGGTGCTCCCCGAGTCGTTCCTCGCGGCGGACGCGATTCTCGTGTTGATGGGCAACATCGTCGCCGGCCTCGAGGTGCACCCCGCGCGCATCCGGCGCCGGGTCGAGGACGAGTTGCCGTTCATGGCCACCGAGGAGCTGATCGTCCGGGCCGTGCGCGCGGGCGGAGACCGGCAGGAGGCGCACGAGGTGATTCGTCGCCACTCGATCGCGGCCGCGGCCGCGGTCAAGGACGGCGCGCCGCGGAACGACATGCTGGAGCGGCTCGCGGCGGATCCCGCGTTTCCGGTGCCCCTCGATGATCTGCACGCGGCGCTCGACCCGCGTCGATTCACCGGGCGCGCCGCGCGCCAGGTCGACGAATTCCTCACCGAGGTCATCGAGCCGTTGCTCGCGAGTGGCGAGGACCCGCTCCAATTGGTGGAGGAGGTGCGCGTGTGAGGGCGCCGGCGACCACCACGCGATCGCTCGCGCCGCCGCACCGCGACCCGGGGCACCCATGACTGCCCTGGCAACCACCGCGCTCCCACTCGAGCCGCTGCACCGCGGCAAGGTGCGCGATGTCTACGCCGTGGACGATGCGCGGCTCCTGCTCGTCGCGACCGATCGCGTGAGCGCGTTCGACGTCGTGATGCGCGAGGCGATTCCGCACAAGGGCGCGGTGCTCACGCAGCTCACGGCCTGGTGGCTGCGCCGGCTCGGCGACGAGATCCCGCACCACATGCTCTCGGCCGATGCGGACGAGATCGTCGAGGCGCTGCCGGCGCTGGCGCCGCACCACGACCTCATCGCCGGACGCGCCATGCTGTGCCGCCGGGCGGTCGTGTTTCCCGTCGAGTGCGTGATCCGCGGCTATCTCGCGGGGTCGTGCTGGAAGGAGTACTCGGCGCGCGGCACACTGGCCGGGGAGCCGCTGCCGCCGGGCCTGTGCGAGAGCGAGCGCGTCGAGCCCCCGATCTTCAGTCCCGCCACCAAGGCCGATGTGGGGCACGATGAGAACATCACGATCGCGCGGTTGGCGGCCCTGATCGGGGCCGACACCGCGGCCACGCTCGAGCACCTCACCCGCCGCGTCTACGAGCGCGGCCGCTCGATCGCCGCGGAGCGGGGGATCATCGTTGCCGACACGAAGCTCGAGTTCGGGCGCGCGGCCGACAACGCCATCCTGCTGATCGACGAGGTGCTGACGCCGGACAGCTCGCGGTTCTGGCCGGTCGACGGCTACACCCCCGGACGCGCGCAGCCGAGCTTCGACAAGCAGCCGCTGCGGGACTGGCTCGACGCGGAGCGGCGCGCCGGCCGGTGGAACGGCGATGCGCCGCCACCGCTGCTTCCGCCCGACGTGGTGCGCGCGACGAGCGAGCGCTACCTCGATGCGTACCGCCGCATCACCGGCGGTCCCCTCCCGATCACGGGCGCGTCGTGAGTCTCGCGGACGCCGGGCTGCCCGCCCTCGCCGTGGCGCTGCTGGCGACGACCATCGCCTACGCGTTCGCGCTGTACCGGCGCTCGTGGTCGTGGTGGCTCGTCGCCTTCGGGTTGACGTTGGTCTCGCTCGTGATCGCGTGGTGCGTCCGGGCCCCACCGATCGACGCCGTCACCATCTTCGCGGAGGCGTCAGGCACATGAGTCCTCGCGTGCCCAGGCCGAACGTCCGGCAGATGATCGTCATCCTCCCCAATGGATTCACGCTGCTGAATCTGTTCTTCGGGATCTGGGCGATCGTCTCGGCCTCGCGCGGCGATTTCAGCCAGGCCAGCCTGATGGTCGTGCTCGCGGCGATCGCCGATGCGTTCGACGGTCGCGTGGCGCGGCTCACGAAGACCTTCAGCAAGTTCGGCGAAGAGTTGGACTCGCTGGTGGATGCGATCTCGTTCGGTCTCGCGCCCGGGTTGATCATGTACTTCGCGGTGCTCACCCGCGAAGGCTGGGCGTGGTTGTTCGTCTTCCTCTTCGCCGCCTGTGCCGTCATGCGCCTCGCGCGCTTCAACGTCGAGCAGGCGGGTCGGAAGAAGGCGTACTTCCACGGCCTCCCGAGCCCCTCGGCCGGCATGACGCTCGCCACCTTCTACTGGTTCAGCCAAACCTCGCTCTACCAGCAGACGATCATCGGTGATCTTCCATGGCAGAGCATCATCCCGTGGATCATGGCGGCGTTGAGCTTCCTGATGATCAGCAGTGTTCCCTACCCGTCGTTTCCGACGATCTCGTTCCGCACGATCCGCGGGATCATCGGCTCGCTCATCATCATCGCCACGATCGTGGGGCTGATCGTGCTTCCTCGACAGTTCTTCTTTCCCGCGCTCATGGGGTACGTCCTCTATGGCGCGGTGAAGGCGTTCCTCCTCGGGCTGCTGGAGCGGGTTCCCACGGGTGACATGCTGCTGGAGGAGGAGGAGAGTGACGACGAGGAGGACGAGCTGGCCGGCGCCGTGATGGCCTCCGACTCGCAACCCACCGGACGCCGGCGCAAGCGCCGGCGCGGGCGCCGCCGCCCGGGCGAGACGCCGACCCCACCGATCCATCGAGCGGTCGAGGAGGACCGCGAATGACCCCATATCGTGTTGCCGTACACATCCTGCCGCGCCGCGGCATTCTGGACCCGCAGGGCAAGGCGGTCGCCGATGCGCTGCATGCCCTCTCGTTCGCCGATGTTCGCGACGTGCGGATCGGCCGTCACATCGTGGTCGACACCGAGGCACCGGACGAAAAGTCCGCGGAACGGACGGTGCGCGACATGTGTGAGCGACTATTGGCCAATCCCGTGACGGAGGACTTTTCGATCGCATCCGTGGAGGCCCTGTGAAGTTCGGTATCGTCACCTTCCCCGGCTCGAACTGCGATTACGACGCGTATCACGCGGTCGTCGATGCCTTGGGGGAAGAGGCCGTCTACCTCTGGCACAAGGAGCACGACCTTCGCGGGACCGATCTGGTGGTGCTCCCCGGCGGTTTCAGCTACGGGGACTACCTCCGCGCGGGCGCGATCGCGCGCTTCAGCCCGATCATGCGGGAGGTCATCGCGCACGCCGAGCGCGGCGGCCCGGTGCTCGCGATCTGCAACGGCTTTCAGATCGCCTGCGAGGCCGGCCTGCTTCCCGGCGCGCTCCTCCGGAACGCGAGCCTGTGCTTCATTTGCGAGCCGGTACGTCTTCGCGTCGAGAACGCCGACACGATGTTCACGAACCAGTACCGGCGCGGGCAGATACTGCGAATCCCGATCGCGCACGGCGAGGGCCGATACACCGCCGATCCGGAGGTGCTGGACCGGTTGGAGGGCGACGGGCAAGTCGTGTTTCGCTACGTGAACGCCTCGGGCGATCCGGACCCCGAGTCGAACCCGAATGGCTCGGACCGGAACATCGCCGGCCTCGTGAGCGCGCGGGGCAACGTGTTGGGGATGATGCCCCACCCCGAGCGTGCCGTCGAAGCGCTCCTCGGCTCGACCGATGGTCTGCCGCTGTTCGAGTCGATTCTGGCGAAAGTGGGGGCCTGAAGCCTCGGGGGTCGAGCCTCGGGAGTCGAAGGGCAGGAACTGGGAATGGCTGGGCTCGAGTGCCGT
>CAYLPM010000461.1:0-3474 GCA_964385525.1 uncultured Gemmatimonadaceae bacterium | reverse complement strand
CCCCGAGTTCATGTGGCTCGTTCTCGCGATGAGCTCGACCTTCGCCGGCAACCTCACGCTCCTCGGTTCGATGGCGAACCTCATCGTCGCCGAGCGCGCGCAGGCACGCGGCGTGCACCTCGGCTTCACCGCCTATCTGCGCGTCGGCGTACCGGTGACGCTGCTGACGATGGCGTGGGGCATCGCGGTACTCGTGCTCATGACAGGACGGGGCT
Organism: uncultured Gemmatimonadaceae bacterium; assembly: GCA_964385525.1. Taxonomy (GTDB): domain Bacteria; phylum Gemmatimonadota; class Gemmatimonadetes; order Gemmatimonadales; family Gemmatimonadaceae; genus DATKCV01. The sequence goes on along the minus strand of CAYLPM010000461.1, from coordinate 3,259 downwards.
GAGAAACACGCCCGCATCCCGTGCCGTGCAACCGGTGGCGCAGTTCGCACGACGTCAGGCAGTTCGCAATACGACAGGCAGTTCGCAATACGACGCACGCACTACTTGCTGCGGCCGCTCTCCCCAGGTCCAGGCTCCGTGCCTCGGACCACGATCCCGTAGATGAGCAGGCACACGCCGGCCGTCAGCAGGAAATGCACCCACCCCGGCGCCTCGAGCCACGTCGCAACGCCCCAGAGCACGAGCACGGTGATTGCAATGGGAATCGCGAACTCGCGAACGAACGTTGCTACCGAGCGCAGGAATGCGTCCATGGTGCGAACCGGGTGATGGTGCGTTTTCGTCGTTGACCGGCGATCGTACGAGACATAGATTGGCAATCGGAACGACGGACGAAGAGCTCTAATTTTTGAGCCAACAAGTCCACCGAGTGGGTTCGATAACTATAATGACGTCATGCCCCAGTGCGGGGAAGGCGGGAGTTGTGGTGAGGACCTCATACATTCGACTGGGCTTCAAAAATCCTCTTCGCTCCGTTATTAAAGGGCCCCGCGGCAACGCGGGGCTCTTTTTCGACCCTTATCTTTCGGACTCGGCTCGCCCGGAGGCACGCGGTGTTTCAGGCTGGCCCGTCGCCCGGTGCGAGTGACGGATCCGTGCAGTGAGCCCGCGGGCGGACGGGCCGGTGGGAACGCTTCGACTGGTCCGTTCCGACGCGCCCGCGAACCATTCCGCTCGTGCGAGAGTTCTCATGCCAGACGTCACCGTAACCCGCCGCCTGTACTTCAACGCGGCGCACCGCGTCCACAACCCCGCGCTCTCCGACGAGGAGAACGGCCGCATTTTCGGCAAGTGCAACAACCCCAACTGGCACGGCCACAATTACATCCTCGAGGTGTCGGTCACCGGGCCGATCGATGAGCGGACCGGTTACGTGCTCGACCTCGCGGTGCTCAAGCGGATCGTCGAGGAGCAGGTCGTCGCGCGCGCCGACCACCGGAACATGAACATCGACGTCGACTTCATGCACGGCATCATTCCGACGTCCGAGAACATCGTCGTGCAGTGCTGGCGCGTGCTTGAGCCCCACGTCGCGCCCGGCCGTCTGTCGCGGCTGCGCCTCTGGGAGACGGAGAACAACTATGTCGAGTACGAAGGCCGCTGAACCGCGCACGCCGGCGACGGCGCCGACGCCTACGCCGTCGCCGCGTGAGGCCCCGGGCGACGAGCTAGCCCGCCTCGTGCACCGTCAGCTCGAGCTGCTCGGGGAAGATCCGGCGCGTGCCGGACTGGTCAGGACTCCCGAGCGCGTGGCGAGCTCCCTCGCCTGGCTCACGCGCGGCTACGCGATGGACGCGCGCTCCGCGATCGGCGACGCGCTCTTCGAGGAGTCCCACGAGAGCATGATCATGGTGCGCGACATCGAGCTGTACTCGCTGTGCGAGCACCACATGCTCCCGTTCTTCGGGAAGGCGCACATCGCCTACATCCCGGATGGACGCATCGTCGGCTTGAGCAAGCTGCCGCGGATCGTCGACGTGTTCGCTCGCCGCCTCCAGGTCCAGGAGCGGCTCACGGAGCAGATCGCCGGGGCGGTGGAGGATGTGCTCCGGCCGCGTGGCGTCGGGGTGGTGATCGAGGCGTACCACCTGTGCATGATGATGCGCGGCGTGGAGAAGCAGAACTCCAAGACGATCACGTCGGCGTTGCGCGGCCTCTTCCGCGACGATTCCAAGACCCGCGACGAGTTTCTCCGCCTCGCCCACGGCCCGATCGGCGCGTGACCGAATCGCTGGCCAGCCGCACCGCCCTCGTCACGGGTGCGTCGCGCGGCATCGGACTCGCCGCCGCGCGCACGCTCGCGGCGGCGGGGGCCCGCGTCGCGCTGCTCTCGCGCAGCGCCGAGCTCCTGCGCGCCCTCGCCCGCGAGCTGGGTGGTGGAGCCGTCGCGATGCCGTGCGACATCCGCGACCACGACGCCGTCGATCGCACTCTGCGCGAATTGCACGAACACCTTGGCGGCGCACCCCACCTGCTCGTCAACAACGCCGGCGCCTTCCCGCTCTCGCCGATCGACGACACGTCCGTGGCGACGTTCGTCGAGGCGCTCGAGGTCAATCTCGTCGCCCCGTTCGCCTTCGTGCGCGCGCTCGTCCCCGCGATGCGCGCGCGCGGCGACGGCCACATCGTGACGATCGGCTCGATCGCCGATCGGGCGACGTTCCCGGGCAACGGCGCCTATGCCGCGAGCAAATTCGGGTTGCGCGCCCTGCACCAGGTGTTGCGTGACGAGTGCCGCGGCAGCGGCGTTCGGACGACGCTCGTCTCACCGGGTCCGGTGAACACCGAGCTGTGGGATCCCGTGGATCCCGATTCGCGCGAGGGCTTCACGCCGCGCGCGCGGATGCTCGCTCCCGACGCCGTTGCGGCGGCGATCCTGTATGCCGTCACGCAGCCGGCAGACGTGAACATCGACGAATTGCGGCTGTCGCGCGCATAGCATGCACATCGAGATGATCGACACGCTCCGCTGTCCCTCCACGCACGAGGACAGCTGGCTCGTCGGCGCCTTCGATCGCCTCGTCGACCGCGAGGTCATTGCGGGCCGCCTCGGATGTCCGGTGTGCGGCGCGACGTACGAGATCTCGAATGGCGTGGTGGACTTCGACGGAGACGACGAATCACGTTCGGACCCTCACCGGCGTGATGCCGGCCGGATCTCCGCCGTCGGCGCCGACGACGCGATTCGCCTCGCCGCGATGCTCGACCTCGCCTCGCCGGGAGGACTCGTCGTGCTCGAGGGCGCGTGGAGCGCGGCCGGCGAGATGCTCGCGAGCTTCATTGACGCACGATTGCTCGTGATGAACCCGCCGCCCAGCCACTCCGAGCGAAGCCCGCTGTCCGCCCTGAGGTCGCGCCATACGATCCCGGTCGCGGCAGGTTCGTGCCGCGGGATCGCGCTGTATTGCGGCGGGCACGCCGAGGTCCTGGCGCGAACCGCGGTCGATGCATTGCGGCCCGGCGGGCGGCTGGTGGCGCCGGCTGACACTCCGATGCCGATGGACGCGCGGGAGCTGGCGCGCGATGATCGCTGGTGGGTCGCGGAGCGCTCGAGCCCGCCGCCGGCACTCGTCACGCTGGGTGTCAGGCCGCCGATCCGCGGGTAGAGGAATCGTGCATCGGCTGGATGCCGGGATCGAACGGCTCCCATGCACGACGTCCCACAGGCCAGACCAGTCGACCTGTGCCGGCCCAACGC
>CAYLPM010000460.1:0-1662 GCA_964385525.1 uncultured Gemmatimonadaceae bacterium | reverse complement strand
CGATCCCCGACGTCTACGCCGACGTGGTGCGGGCGGCGCGGGTCACGGTGCGCGCGCTGGACCGCGACGGCAACCCGTTCGAGATCACGGCCGAGGATCTCCTGTCCCGCTGCCTCCAGCACGAGATCGACCACCTGCACGGCCGGCTATTCCTCGACCACCTGAGCCTCCTCAAGCGACGCTCGGCCATGTCGAAGTGGACGAAGGCGAAGGAGCAGTACCCCGACCTGATGCGGAAGCTGTCGCCTGGCGAAGTGGCGTCGCACCATCACCGCGACGACGAGCTGTGAGCGCGCGCGACGCGGAGCGCTAGGTGCGCGTGCTCTTCTGGGGCACGCCGGAGTTCGCCACGCCGCCGCTGCGCGCGCTGCTCGGCGAGGGATTCGACGTCTGCGGCGTCGTGACGCAGCCGGACAAGCCCGTGGGACGCTCGCGGTCGCAGGTCGTCGCGTCGCCGGTGAAGCAGATCGCGATGGAGGAAGGGCTCGCGGTGCTCCAGCCGGAGCGTCCTCAAGGTCCGGAGTTCCTCGACCGGATGCGCGAGCTCGAGCCGGAGATCTCGGTCGTGGTCGCGTATGGGAATCTGCTGCCGCGCGACGCCATCGATCTGCCGCCGCGCGGGACGGTCAACATCCATGCGTCCCTGCTTCCGAAGCTCCGCGGCGCGGCGCCGATCCAGGCGGCCATCCGCGAGGGGCGCGACGAGACCGGCGTGACGATCATGCGGATGGTACCGAAGATGGATGCGGGGCCGATCATCCTCCAGCAACCGACGCCGATCAGCGACGAGGAGACGTACGGCGAGCTCTCACTGCGACTCTCGGAGCTCGGCGCGCTCGCCCTGATCGAGGCGATGACGCTGATGGATCTCGGGGCGGCGACGGAGCGTCCGCAGGATGATGCGGAGGCGACGTACGCGAAGAAGATCGAGCGTGAGGATGCGCGGATCGACTGGACGCGGCCCGCCATCGAGGTGGCGAGGGCCATCCGCGCATTCGATCCGAAGCCCGGCGCGTGGTCGATGCTGCGCGATCTCGAGGTGAAGCTGTTCGGCGTGCGGCCGGCCGTAGACGCCCGGGGCGCGCCTGGTCAGGTGATGGAGATCGGCGAGCGGGGCGCGCTCATCGCGTGTGGCGAGGGTGGGGTGCGCGTGGCGTACGCGCATCCGGCAGGGAAGCGGCGGCTCGCAATGCTCGATTGGGCGCAGGGGCGGGGGATCAAGATCGGCGACCATTTCGGTAATTGATGCACGTTTGCGAATTCGCGTTACGGGCGTCGACAGGAATCTCGACTCGGTAGTGGCTGGAACGGAACCGCGGAGCACGCGGAGAAGACAGAGAGGACGCGGAGGAACGGCACACCCGGAAAACAAGGCCCGAGGTGTCGGACGGTCTCCCGTCAACGCCGCCAGACGTACACCGTCGGGCAGTCGCCCATCGGCCCTGCGGCATCGCTTCGTCGTCGCGACCGTAGCCGCGGATACACCTCGACGCTCTCTAGTTCGTCCACGTCGAAATACCAGAGCGGCACCCGATCCGATCCGCCATCGACGATCGCGAGGCACGACGTGTCGAACGGCCGCATTGCTGCCATGCGCACGATGTTGGTCAGTGGGAGCGCACCCCACTTCGCCAGCTCTTCGCGAGTGAAGAAGCTGGCGTA
>CAYLPM010000459.1:0-2735 GCA_964385525.1 uncultured Gemmatimonadaceae bacterium | reverse complement strand
ATCCGTTCGGCGGGCGCGAAGATCTGCGACGCGGCATCGTGCGCGCTGTCGGCGATCCATCGGCGCGCATGCGTGAGGACCGCCTTCGGGCGCTGCGCGCGATCCGCTTCGCGGCGCGGTTCAGCTTCGAGCTCGATGCGGACACGTGGACGGCGGTCGTGGCGAGCGCGGCGCACCTCGGCCGGCTGTCTGCGGAGCGCGTGAAGCAGGAGCTCGAGAAGACGATGGAGCAGGTCGACAGTCCCTCGCGCGCCCTCGAGCGATGGCAGGAGAGCGGTGCGCTGGCGACGCTCATCCCGAGCCTGCGACTGTCGCCCGTCGCGCTGGCGACGCTCGACCGGCTGGCGAAGCCCGGACCGGTCACGCGCCCCCACCGCGTGGTAGCGCGGCTGGCGGCGCTCTTTCTGGACCTCGACGCCAACCAGGCCGAAGCCGTGCTGCGCGACCTCCGATTCTCGAAGACGGATATCGCGTGGATCCGCGAGCTGATCGATCGGTGGGCGCGGCTTGGCGAGGAGATGCGCACCGCGCTCGCGCACGATGTCCCCGACGATGCGACGCTTCGGCGATGGGTCGCCTCGATCGGCCGTACGCGGGTTGCCGGGTTCATGCGCCTGGCGTCGGCGCGGTGGGGTGCGATGGCCGACGCGGTCGGCACATCGGTTCCCGACAGTGGTGGAGCGGCGGAACTTCGCGCCGCGGAAGCGATTCCATCTCCGGCGCGAGTCGCCTCCGTCCATCGCCGGATACTCCGCATCGCGCACCGCGATCCGATCGAGGTGGGCGACCTCGCGATCGATGGCGACGATTTGCGCCGGGCGGGGATCCCTCCCGGGCCCGCCATGGGTGATATCTTGCATTCGCTGCTGGAGGCCGTGATCGCGGACCCGGCGCTCAACACCCCGGACCGTCTGCTCGCGATGGCGCGATTACGCCACGCGCGCGGGGAGCACTGACGCGAGAGCGAGGAGTCGTCGAGCGATGTTCTTTCGTGGAAAGCAGCCCGAGTCCTCGATCTGGCAGCGGTTCCGATCGGGCACGGATGGGTTCACGTTCATCAAGGAAGGCGACTACTACGCGGCGCACGTAGTCGCGAACGCGGAACGTGTCGTCGACCTCTTTCACACGCTGATGCAGCACCTGCCGCCGGCGGTGGATGTCGCGCTCATCGACCGGCGAAGCGGCCGCTCGTGGACCGGCGAGAATCTCGCCCTCCCCGATGTGCGGGATGCGATCGCCCGGCTCAAAGTCCCCCTCGCCGCCAACGGCGGGGTCGAGATCTCGGTCTTCACGACCGACGATCAGCTCGCCCTCAACCCCGTGCTGGAGCTGTTCATCTACGCGCGCACCGACCAGTGGCTGTATCACCTCGAGGGGATCGGGCTCGAGGAGCACCGGATGCTGAAGACGAAGAGCTGGAAGCTCGGCCGGCAGCAGTTTCCGCCGGCCCCGGAGCTGGTCGATCTCGTGGCCTCGACCGCGGAACGACTCGGGCTCACCACCGGGTGATCAGCGCGGCGCTGCTGTACGGATTGATCGCCGCGGGCGCGAACCTGCTCGGCGCCGCTGCGGTGACCGTGCGCCGGCAGTGGAGCGTCCGCGCGATCGACACGCTGATCGCCGTCGGGGGCGGCTTCCTCGTCAGCGTCTCGCTGACCGGGATATTTCCGGAAGCGATCGCACGGACGGGGGCGCGCGCGCCGGTGGTGGCCCTGATCGGCTATCTGCTCGTGCATCTCACGCAGCACACGCTGGCGGCGCACTTCCACTTCGGCGAGGAGACGCACGAAGTGTCGGGAATGGTCGGCATCTCCGCGCTCGCCGGCCTGCTGCTGCACACGTTCGTGGACGGCGTCGCGATCGCGAGCGGCTTCGCGGTGAGCGAGGCACTCGGCGTGCTGATCTTCCTGGGTATCCTGCTGCACAAGGTCCCCGAAGGCCTCGCCGTGTCGAGTCTGTTCCTGGCCGCCGGCGCCGGCCGCCGAAAGGCCTTGCTTGCGGGCGCGGCGCTCGGCGTGGCTACCATTCTGGGGGTGCTGCTCACGGACGCGGTTCCCATTCTGGCCGACTACGGCCTCGGACTCTCGGCGGGGGTGACGCTGTACGTCGCGGCGTCGAACCTGGTGCCGGAGTTCCAGAACCGGCCGGGGTGGAGCATGCAGGTCAGTTTCTTCGCGGGGTGCGGGCTATACGGATTGGCCCGGGTGCTCGTCGGGCATTAATGGAGTGCATTCCCTCATCGCGATGGCAATGTCCGCGAACCGCTGTGGTCGCGGGACATTGACCGCAAAGCTCACCGGACATTGACCGCAAAGGAGCGCAGAGAAAAGGGCGAGGAACGCAGAGGACGGCACACCGGTCGCAGGTCTGCCCGCGACGAGCCCGGATGAATGCCTTGGAAACGGCCTCGGGGCGCAATGACTTCCGGGGTCGTTCATCCAAACATTCCGGGCTCGCGGCGGTCGGGAGCTCGGGCAGTCCTCTGCGATCCTCCGCGCCGACCTCTGCGATCCTCCGCGGTTCAATGCAGTTCCACCTGCCATCAACAACTCAGAGTCAGTCCACTTTCGCTCCCATTCCGGTGTCCTCCAGACGTCCCGCTCCCTCACTGTTCGCGTCCCCGTCCTCCCAGCCCCTCGCCGCGCGTATGCGGCCGCGGACGCTCGAGGAGTTCGTGGGGCAGGAGCACCTGCTCGCGACGGCGCGTCCGCTCAGGCGCGCGATCGAGCAGGGAA
>CAYLPM010000458.1:0-12359 GCA_964385525.1 uncultured Gemmatimonadaceae bacterium | reverse complement strand
GCCGCGATCTCCTGGGCGCTGGCCCGGACGGTCCAGTCGAGGCCGCGGGCCGCGATCGCCGGCTCCACCATGCGCGCACCGAGGAAGTAGCCGCTGCGCTCGGGGAGCACATAGCGGTCGATCGTGCGTGCCTCGTCGCTCATGCCTCCGGAGAGATACCGGAGGCGAAGGCCGAGTCCGGCGTGATCGAGGTCATCCGATACGGCACGTACCAGCACCGCCTCCAGTTCGCGAACGCGCGCGTACTGGCGACGGCCGTAGCCGAAGTACTCCCAGATGGCGTGTCCCGGGCTGACCGCCCGTGCGACTTGAACGGCGACGCCCTCGTTGATGAGCAACTCGCGCAGCGAGGCCCGCCGTCCGGTCTCCCAGTAGGAGTAGTATCCCCCCGCTTCCTCGACGAGCAATCGCATCTCGCTGCGGCTCGCCGGCGAGGTGTAGCGGACGGCGTGCGCGAACTCGTGCGCGAGCCAGAGCGGAATGAGCTCGGGATCGAGCCCGAGTCCCTGCGTTTCCGGGTTGGCAACGCCGGTGAAGTGTTCCAGGCACACGAACGCGATGCCCTTCCCATCGACGACCAGCTCGCCGGCGTTGGCGGCGCCGACGCCGACCATGAGCACGACATCGATGTCGACGTCGTGCTCGAGAAGCGCCGTGCACCGATCCTGCGTTTCACGGGTGAGCGACACGACATCGGTTCGCTCGAGCATCGTGCGGAGATCGGCGCGATCGGCGAGCACCGCGGTGCGGGCGACTTCGGCGAAGTGCGGGCCGTCGGGATCGACGACGTAGTTGTGCCAGTAGGCTTCGAGAAGGGGGCGGTGGGCGTCGAGGTAGCGTCGGTAGGCGGCAGTCCGGTCGGTGCTGTTCAGGACGGCGAAGAAATCCGGCAAGAGGTTGATGAGCATCGACCAGGGCGCAGGGAGGCGGCGCGGCGTCTGACGCGGACGCGAGAAGATAGTCCGGCCCCTGGGAACGAACAAGGCCGAATGGACGAGGCGCCATCTGAGTACAGAGGGGCGAACGGGACCTCGTTTCCGTCGTGGCACAGATTTTCCCTTCAGGGATCTGCGGGAAGAGGACCCAACGCGGGATGAGAGAGTCGTCGTATGACCACGCTGCAACAAATCGAGCTGCGCTGCCCCATCTGCGATCATGGCTTCCGTTCGCAAGCCGTCGTGTCGACGAATTCGTTCGGTGGCAAGCGGACCGACTTCCACGAGCGTGCGGCCGGGACGCAGCCCCTGCCATATCTCGTGCACATGTGCCAGCACTGTGGCTACTGTGGTTCCGAACGTGATTTCAGCGAGGAGGCCGAGGTCAGCCCGATGCTGAAGGAGCACGTCTGGAACGAGCTCGCGCCGCAGATCGGAACGGGTCCGATCGTCGGCTCCGAGAAGTACGAGGCCGCTGCACGAGTGGCGGAATGGCAGGGCATGGAAGTGCGATACGTCGCCGACCTGCTCCTGCGGGCCGCGTGGTGCTGCGTCGACGAGGCCGATACGGAGGCCGAGCGGTTCTTTCGGCGGAAGGCGGCGTGGGCATTCGAGGCGGCGCTGGCGAGCTACGATGGCGTCGCCCGCGAGGAGCGGGCAGTCCTGACGTACCTCGTCGGAGAACTCTGGCGGCGGATCGGCGACAACACGCAGGCGACGCAGTGGTTCGACCGAGTGCCGGGCGAAATCGGCGATCCGCAGAGCCAGCAGTGGATTTTCGACGCGGCACGACAGCAGCGCGATTGTCCGCGGGAGTGGTTCGGCTGAACGCGGTGCCGTGCGCGAGCTTCACCGCGTTCCGAACAACCGATCTCCGGCGTCCCCGAGGCCCGGCAGGATGTATCCGAGCGCGTTCAACTCGCGATCGAGCGCGGCACTGTAGATCGTCACGTCGGGGTGATCCCGGGCCATCCGGCGCACGCCTTCAGGTGCGGCGACGAGACAGAGAAAGCGGATGCGCGTGGCGCCAGCCTGCTTCAGCGATGTGACTGCCGCCGAGGCGCTCCCGCCAGTGGCCAGCATCGGATCGAGCACGAAGAAGTCACGCTCCGCCGCGTCACCCGGGACCTTGAAGTAGTAGTCCACGGGCTCGAGCGTATCGTGATCCCGGTACAGCCCGATGTGGCCTACACGCGCGGCGGGGACGAGCCGGAGAATTCCCTCCACCATGCCGAGCCCGGCGCGCAGAATCGGCACGAGCGTGAGCTTCTTGCCGCTGACCCGCCACCCCGATGCGCTCTCGAGCGGCGTCTGAACCGGCGACGGCTCCACCGCGAGATCACTCGTGGCTTCGTACGCCATCAGCATCGCGATCTCGTCCACCAGCTCCTTGAAGATCTTCGTGGCCGTGCTGCGATCCCGAAGGATGGTCAGCTTGTGCTGGACGAGGGGGTGGCGGACGAGGAGCAGATTGGCGAACCCGGGGGTGGTGTCCATGGCGCGGAAGCTAGTATTTTCGCCGCCATGAAAGAATACCAGGCCGTGATCCTCCGACTGTCGCGGCATGTCCGCGAGGACGAGGATGCGCTCACCGATCTGCTGAACGAGCGCCGTAGAGGTGGATGGGAACCGTGCATGATGACACAGGATGGCAGTCGACTGACCGTCGTGTTCCAGCGGCCGGTCACCGGCGATCCCTAGGGCACCCGTGCAGATCGAGTTCTCGGGTGCGGCGCGCGAAGTCACCGGGAGCTGTCACATCCTGCGGGTCGGCGGACGCACGGTCCTGCTCGACTGCGGGCTCTTTCAGGGACGGCGGAAGGAAACGGAGCAGAAGAACCTCCACCTGCCCTGCCCGATCGAGGAGATCGATGCGATAGTCCTCTCGCATGCACACATCGATCACGCCGGCCGTCTGCCGTTCCTCGTCGCCCGCGGATACGACAAGGCGATCTGGTGCACTGCGGCCACACGCGATCTCTGCGCGATCATGCTCGCCGATTCGGCGCACATTCAGCGCAAGGACGCCGAATTCCTCGCCCGCCGGCGCAAGAGCTTCATCGAGCCGCTCTATACCGCCGAGGACGCCACGCGCACCATCGGGCTCATGATCGGCGTGCCGTTCCGTCGCTCGGTCGAGGTCGTACCCGGCGTCCAGCTCACTTTCGTCGAGGCCGGCCACATTCTGGGATCCGCCTCCGTCGTCCTGGACTGTACCGAGGGCGGTACGCAGCGCCGGCTCGTCTTCTCCGGCGACATTGGGCGTCCCGGACTGCCGATCATCCGGGATCCCGTGGCCCCGGAGGGCGCCGATGTCGTCATCATGGAGTCGACCTACGGGGATCGCGATCATGAGTCCGTCACGGGGACGCGCGATCGTCTCGCGACGATCGTCCGTGACACCGCGAGCCGTGGCGGCCGCATACTCGTGCCGGCGTTCGCCGTCGGCCGCACGCAGGAACTCCTGTACGAGCTGCACGTCCTGCGACGGGAAGATGCCATCCCGGCCATCCCGGTCTTCATCGACAGCCCGCTCGCCATCGATGCGACGACGATCTTCGAGATGCATCCCGATCTGTATGACCGGAGCGAGGAACTGATCCGGGAGGTACGGAACGTCTTCCAGTTTCCACTCGTGCGATTCACGCGGGAGGTCGGCGAATCGAAGGCGCTGAACGCCATGCACGGGCCGATGATCATCATTGCCGCATCGGGCATGGTGGAGTCGGGGCGCATCCTCCATCATCTCGCGAACGGCGCCGGGAATGCGAACAACACGATCCTGGTCGTCGGGTTCATGGCCGAGCATACCCTCGGCCGGCGGATCGTCGAGCGCCAGCCGCAGCTGAGAATCTTTGGCGACATGGTGCCGCTGCGCGCACGAGTCGAAGTCGTCGATGGCTACAGCGCGCACGCGGGCCAGAGCGAACTGGTCGCCTGGATCGAGGAGGTTCGCCGGCCCACGCCGTCGCTCGCTCGCGTGTTCCTCGTGCATGGCGAGGACGGTCCGCGGGAGGCACTCGAGGCCCGACTCAGGGCACGTCGTTTCGACCCGCGCTCACCGGCTTCGGGTGAGCGACACGACTTCTAAGCGAACTGCCCATCTCGCCCATCGCGTCCCCATGACCGTGACCTCTTCCGTTCGTCCCGAGACATCCGAGCGAATCCTCGACGCCGCCGCTCGGCGCCTCGTTGCCGCGGGTGCGGCCGCGCTCAGCATGCAGGACGTCGCGGACGAGGCAGGTGTCAGCAAGGGGCTGATTCACTACCACTTTCACGACAAGGATACCCTGCTCGCGCGCGTGGTGGATTGGATGACCGATGGACTGATCGCGCGCGAGGCTGCCGCGCTGTCGGATGTGACCGCTCAGACCGCGCTCGATGGACTCTGGAGGTGGGTCGAGGACGAACTCGAGCGCGGTCATCCCCGTGCGTTGATCGAACTGGCGCACTACCCTGGCGAACGGATCCTGGAAGCGATTCAGCGTTCGGCAGCAGCGCGGAAGGACGCGGCCGTCGCGACGGTGCAGACCGTTTTCCGCGCACTGGGACTTCAGCCGCGGCTTCCGGCACCGCTGGTCGCCGAGGTCGTGGTGGCGTTCGTCGACGGGCTGTCCGTGCAGCGGGTGCGTTCACCCGAGGTGCAACCGCGGCTGGTGTTCGATGTATTCTGGCTATCCGTGCTGTCCCTGGCCGAGTAGGATTCGGACGAGACTGACCTCCCCCTCGCCCTCCCCCTACCCGTCCCCCTCCCCCTCCCCTCCCCTCCAGGTGGCACGGTCTACCACGTGAGGAGCGCGGGTGGCTAGCTTGAGCCCATGACGGAACGACGGCATCGGCTGCGACGGATGGCGGCGACGATGGTCGTCCTGTTGCTGGTAGGGTGGGGCGTCGCCGCCGTGGCCGTCGTACTCTGGGGGCGGCGGGACGAAGCGCGGCCTTCGAGTGCCATCGTGGTCCTCGGAGCGGCGCAGTACGCCGGCCGGCCGTCCCCCGTGTTCCGCGCTCGGCTCGATCACGGGATCGCGCTGTGGAAGCGCGGCCTGGCTCCGGTCCTGATCCTGACCGGCGGGATGGGGATCGGCGACACTACGAGCGAAGCGGCCGTCGGGCGCCGGTATGCCCTCAGGTACGGGATTCCGGATTCAGCGATCCGGGTCGAGACCGAGGGACGAACCACCAGCGAATCGTTACGAGCGGTGGCGAAACTGGTGGATTCCCTTCCGGACCGTTCGGTCGTCCTTGTGAGTGATCCTTTTCACAGCCTTCGCGTGTCCATCCTGGCGAGGCGCATGGGACTCGTCCCCCGCACCTCGCCGACGAGGACGAGCCCCATTGCCGAGAGCCGCAGCGGATGGAAGTACATCGTCAGCGAATCAGTGAAAGTCCCACTGGCCTTCATTTTCGAGAGGAAAACGACGTGATGCGAGCCATACTCTCCGTGAGCTGCGGACTGATGCTCCTCGTCGGCGCCTCGGCGTGTGCGCGCCTCGTCCCCGGATCGGGTGTCGTCGATGCCGGGACCGCGCTGGACGCGTCGCCGGCGGCCGAGCCCGTGCATTCATCTGCGGGTGCCGCAGGTGCCGAAGCGTCGGACATTCCGCGTCTGCGGTACGAGGAGCTCCGGCTTCCGAACGGACTGACCGTGATCCTGCACGAGGACCATTCGGTTCCACTGGTCACCGTCAACATGTGGTATCTCGTGGGCTCGGGGGACGAGCAGCCGGGCCGAACGGGATTTGCGCATCTGTTCGAGCACGTGATGTTCATGGGCTCGCAACATGTCCCGGTGGGGATGTTCGATCAGTGGCTGGAGTCGGCGGGCTCGACGACACCGAACGGATCGACGAACACGGACCGGACGAACTACTACCAGACGCTGCCATCGCACGCCATGCCGCTCGCCTTGTGGCTCGAGGCCGATCGCATGGGTTGGATGCTGCCGACCATGGATCAGGATAAGCTGGATCTGCAGCGCAACGTGGTCCAGAACGAACGGCGGCAGAGCTACGACAACGTGCCCTACGGCACGGCCGGCGAGACGATCCTGGCCGCGTTGTATCCGAAGCACCACCCCTACTCGTGGCCGACGATCGGCTCGATGCAGGATCTGGGCGCGGCGACGCTGGAGGATGTGACGGCGTTCTTCCGCACGTACTACGCTCCCAACAACGCGACGCTCTCGATCGCCGGACATTTCGATCCTGATTCGGCGAAGACATGGGTGCGGCGGTATTTCGGAGAGATCCCGCGCGGGCCCGATCTGCCGCCGCGCCCCACCCTGCCACCGGTCGTGGTGGCGCGAGACACGTTTCTCGTGCTCGAGGATCGCGTCCAGCTGCCGCGTCTGTACTACGCCTGGCATTCGCCGGCCGCGTTTCATGCCGATGATGCCGCCCTCGATCTGCTGGCCTACGTTCTCGCCGGGGACAAGAACTCGCGCCTCTACCGGCGGCTCGTGTACGACATGCAGGCTGTACAGGGCGTGAGTGCGTCGCAGCAGAGCCGGCGTCTCGATGGGTCGTTCCAGGTGCTCGTGGCGCCGCGGCCGAATCAATCGCCGGCAGCACTCGCAGCGGTGGTCGATGAGGAGATCACGCGAGTGATGCGTGATGGCATCGATGCGCGCGAGCTCGAGCGTGCCCGGAACCGATTCCGGGCGAGCTTCCTCGACCGTCTCGCGAGCGTGTCGTCGAAAGCCGATCAACTCAACTTCTACAACTACTACGTCGGGCAACCGGACTACGCCCGGGAAGACGCGGCGCGGTACGACGCCGTGACCGAGATGGACATTCAACGCGTCGCGCGCACCTATCTGGGCAAGCCCAAGGTCGTGCTGACGGTCGTCCCGCAGGGGCGACAGGAACTCATGGTGCGAGGGACACCCCGATGATGGCCCGGACTTTCTCGATTCGAACGCTCATCCGCGCGACGAGCGCACTCTCAGCCGGCGCGATGTTCGCTGGCGGGGTCGGGTGCGCGACGACCTCTCCCGCCGTCGAGGGGCCGCCGGCGACCGCGCTGCTCGACCGTTCGACGCCACCATCGCTGGGCAGTCCCGAGGAGCTGCGACTTCCGCCGATCATCACCCGGCAGCTCCCCAACGGACTGCGGCTGCTGATCGTCGAGCACGACGAGCTCCCGGTCGCCGATTTCATCCTCTATCTCGGCAGCGGGAGCGAGCTGGATCCCGCGGGGAAGACGGGCCTAGCGACGCTCACCGCCCAGATGCTGATGGAGGGAACGACCTCGCGCAGCTCGCTCGAGATTGCCGACCAGCAGGCCGCGCTCGGCGTGCGCGTCGGCGCCGCGGGCGGGTGGGATGGGTCGATCGTGAACCTGCACACGCCGACGGCACAACTCGACAGTGCGCTCGCGCTGTTCGCCGATGTCGCGCTGCGCCCGGCCTTCCCGGAGAACGAGCTCGAGCGGCTTCGGCAGGAGCGTCTGACGCTTCACATCCAACTCCGTGACCGCCCGCAGGCGATCGCGGACAATGCCTTCAACGCGCTCCTGTTCGGCGATCAGCATCCCTACGGCAGCTCGACGATCGGCACGGATGAGACCACGCGGGCACTTGCGCGGGAAGATCTCGCGAGGTTCTACCACACGTACTACCGCCCCAACAACGCCGCGCTGGTCGTGGTCGGCGCGGTGAAAGCGGACGACATCGAACGCCGTGCACGTGCACTCTTCGGGGCATGGGAGCGGGGTGCAGTCGCCGCGTCGGCGCCCCCCGAGCCACCGGTGACGCCGACGACCGCCGTCTACCTGATCGACAAGCCGGCCGCGCCGCAATCGTCCATCCGCATCGGGGCGATCGGGGCATCGCGCACGGCCGATGACTACCATGCGATCCAGGTCGTGAACACGATCCTCGGCGGCTCCTTTACCAGCCGGCTGATGCAGAACCTGCGGGAGAGCAAGGGCTACACCTATGGCGCCGGTTCGAACTTCCAGACACGTCGCGGTGCCGGGCCGTTCGTGGCGCAGGCCGAGGTGACTGGTGCCAAGACGGATTCGTCGCTGATCGAGTTCATGAAGGAACTGCGGGGGATCGGCGAGACGGTACCGGTTCAGGAGCTCGAACGGGCGAAGCGATACCTGACGCTGCAGATGCCGCGCGCTTTCGAGACCACGACGGACATCGCCAATCAACTGGTGCCGATCGTCCGATACGGGCTACCGCTCGACTACTACGATTCCTATGCGCGGCGGATCAACGCGATCACACAGGCGGATGTCCAGCGCGTGGCGCGGCGGTACATCGACCCGGCGCACCTGGTCGTGCTGGTCGTCGGTGATCGCAAGACCATCGAACCGGGAATCCGCGCGCTCGGACTCGGCGAGATCTCGATTCGTGATCTCACGGGACGGTCCAGCCATCCGTGATGAAGCAGTCGATGGGGAGGTTCCGCGTCACGCCGAATCCGGCGCCGGCCAATCGAGACAGCCCGTGAAGGGGGTCGTCGTCGTGCTGGTGCTTGTCGTGCTCTCGACGGGTTGCGCGGAGCTCTACGATGCCGATCCGGCCCATGCAGCGCGGGCCGACTCGTCGGCGGCGGGCTACGCGGTCGCGATGCTCGAGACGTCGCCACATGCTTCCCTCGACGCCGCGGCCGACCGCTCGACGACGCCGACGGCGATGCGACACACACGCGGCGATCCGGCGGGGTCTGCTCCGGCGTCTCGTCCTGGCGTCGCCCGGGATGCGAGCGGCGTCCCCGGCGGCGCGACGGCCCGGCGGGATGTCGCGTCGGTGGCCGGCCCCGGTGCCGAAAGTACCACAGCCAGCGTGGCCGTCGCCGGGCGGATCGATCCACCGACCGGACGCGACACCGCGTCCCGCGCTGGTGGCGTACGCGAGGCGCCGGATGTCGCGACACTTCCCGCCTCGCTCAGCGCTCCGGTCGATGATTCGATCGTCGTCAACTCCTTCCTGGCCTTCAATCCCGCCGCCCGGACCATCTGGATCGATCTGATCGCGGGATACACCGGCGCGAACAGCTCTCTGAATTTCAATGGTGGTCATGCCGGCTCGCACACGGTGGTGATCCCCGCCGGGTGGCGCGTCGAGGCACGCTTCGCGAACCATGATCACGATCTCGCGCACTCGGTGACGGTCGTTCGCCAGATCGACCCCATTCCGGTGATGGCTCCCACTGCGGCGTTTCCGGGTGCGTTCAGCATCGCGCTCGAGCAGGGCATGGTCGAGGGCCGCGGCGATGTCTTCCGATTCTCCGCGGATCAGCCGGGGTCGTACATGATCCTGTGCGCGGTCCCCGGGCATGGGCAGAGCGGCATGTGGGTGACGCTCGAGGTCAGTGCGACGGCCGTGGGACCAGAGTATCGACGGTGATGCTCAACGCCCGTTCCAGCCAGGCCCAGTAGCGTTCTCCGCCCACCACCGCCACATCATTGTGGCCGGCATCTTCGACGAGAAGCAGCTCGCCGGGCGATCGCGCCGCCTGGTGAACAGCGCGCCCCATGCGCGTGGGGATGATGAAGTCGCGCGTGCCGTGCGCGACCCACACCGGCGTGTCGAGCGATCGAACGCGTGACTCCGTGTCGAAGTGAATGCGCGCGATCCCGTTCCACAGGGCCTGCACCGGGCGCGCGCTCACGAGCCGAGCCATGTCGCGCGCCGAGGTGAAGGGGGACTGCAGGATCAGCACGGGCGCCTTTACCTCGCTCGCCAGCTCGGTCGCGACGGCACTTCCGAGCGAGTGCCCGAAGAGCGCGATGCTCTCGGGCGGGAATTCGAGCGACTCGCGGACTGCCTGCCAGGCAGCACGAGCGTCGTGCGCCGTGCCGATGTAGGTCGGCCTCCCGGTCGCGCCTCCGTACCCGCGATACTCCGCCAGGATGACGACTCGCTCGGTGCGCCGGGCGATCTCGCGGGCCCACGGGATCTGGCGAACGGCGAGATCGGCGTTCCCGTGAAAGGCGAGCAGCGCCCCCCGCGGCGACGAAGTATCGCCGATGACGTACGCGAAGAGCTGCTCGCCATCGGCGGTCCGGTAGTCGAGTCGCCGCGCCGCGCCGGGGTCGGGAAACGGCGGGTCCGGTGGCTGAAACGCGATGCGCTCCTGCTGCGTCCAGGCGAGCGCCACCAGCACCGCGACGAACACGACGCCGACAAGGCCTGCCGCGATCAGCGTCGTCACGAACGCGCCTCGCTTCCGGCGCTCAGCTCCCACGGACATGCCGAGGCCGCCAGGCAAACAGGGGAGGCGCGAGTCGACGCACCAGGGGCGGGGTTCCTCCGTCGGTCATGGTCGTGCAATTTAGGTTCATGCGCATTCCGATCGAAACCCATCGGTTCGAGAACGGGCTGTTCGTCACGCTCTCGGAGGATCACACCGCACCGATCGTGGCGGTGAACCTCTGGTATCACGTCGGGTCCGCGAACGAGCGGGCCGGACGTACGGGCTTCGCCCACCTGTTCGAGCACATGCTCTTTCAGGGTTCGGCCAACGTGGGGGCGAACGAGCACTTCGAGCTGATTCAGCGCGCGGGCGGCACCCTGAACGGGTCGACCTGGCTCGATCGCACGAACTACTTCGAGACCGTTCCATCCAATCAGCTCGCGATCGCGCTGTGGCTCGAGGCCGACCGGATGGGGCAGCTGCTCCCGGCCATGACGCAGCAGAAGCTGGACACGCAGCGCGACGTGGTGAAGAACGAACGCCGGTGGTCGGTGGACAACCAGCCCTACGGGACGTGGTGGGAGAAACTCCCGGCCCTCGCGTTTCCCGTCGAGCATCCGTTTCATCACTCGCTCATCGGCTCGATGGAAGATCTCTCGGAAGCGAGCCTGACCGATGTCGCGGGCTTCTTCCAGACATACTACACGCCCGACAACGCCGTGCTGTCGATCGCCGGCGATTTCGATCCATCGGAAACACGTGCGCTGGTGGCGCGCTACTTCGGGCCGATCCCGCGTGGAAGCGGCCGACCGCCCCTGCCCCCGATGGATCTGCCGCCACGCTTCGAACGGATGCTGCGCCAGGTCGTCGAGGACGACGTGATGCTCGCGCGGCTGTTTCTGGCGTTCCGGACTCCACGCTTCGGCAGTCGGGAGTACTTCGCGGCGAGCGTGTGTTCGGCGATCCTCGGGCTGCGCAAGGGGAGTCGCCTGCACCGGTCGCTGGTGCGTGAACGACAGGTTGCGGCCGAGGCGCACGCGTTCACGTTCGATCTGTCCAAGGGAAGCGACCTGCTCGTGATCGATGTGACGGCGCGTCCGGAGGTGAATGCGGAGGAGCTCGAGCACGCGGTCGTGGACGAGGTGGATCAGCTGGTCGCGGACGGGGTGACGCCGGAGGAGGTGGATCGCGCTATCGCGCTCATCCAGACGGAATTCGTGGCCGCGATGCAGTCGGCGGGGGAACGCGCGGACAAGCTGTCGATGTACGCGACGTACTTCGGTGACCCGCGGTTGGTGAACGAGCAGCTGGATCGGTACCGGGACGTCAGCGCGGGCCGGGTGAACGCGTTCGTCCGCGAGTGCCTGGTGGAAGACAATCGCGCGTTCCTGTTCTACGTCCCGCGGCACGGCGCACCGGGTGAGCTGGCGCTGGCCGGTTCCGCGGAAACGGTCGAATGAGCGCGACCTCCTCCGGGACGGCCACCCGGCCCGCGGCGGGACCGCCGCGCGAGTATCGTTTCCCGCGCTTCGAGCGACGGACACTCGACAATGGATTGTCGCTCATCATCGCACCGGTGACGAAGCTCCCACTGGCGACGGTGCTGATGGTGGTCGACGCCGGCGCCACCGCGGATGCCACGGATGGCGAGGGAATCGCGGTGCTGGCCGCGCAGCTCCTCACGGAAGGAACGGTGACGACCGCGAGCGGCGCCGAGCTCACGGACAAGTTCGAACGCCTGGGCGCCGGCATCGATGCGTCGGCGACGTGGGACGCGGCGCTGGTCCGTATGACGGCCATGACCGATCGGCTCGAGGCCGCGCTCCCGCTGTTCGCCGAGGTCGTCATGACGCCTTCGTTCCCGGAACGGGAGGTCGCGCGGCTGCGCGCGGAGCGACTGGCGGAACTGCTCCAGCAGCGCGCCGAGCCGCGTGGACTGGCTGACGAGATGTTCGAGGGCTTCACGTACGATCCAGCCTCCCGGTACGCGCGGCCGGAGGGCGGGAGCGATGCCTCGGTGCGCGCGATCACGCGTGAGGGGGTCGCGGAGTTCCACGAGCGTCGCTACCGGCCAGGCGGCGCGACGCTCATCGTCGCTGGTGACGTGACCGCGGAGGACGTGCAGCGGATGGCGGCCGCCGCGTTCGGTGGATGGACGGGCGCGCGACCCTCCATCGCGCTCACGAGCGACGCCCCGGCGCGGCGCTCGCGGGCGGTTCATCTCGTCGCCAAGGAGGATGCGCCACAGTCGGAGCTTCGCATCGGTCACCCCGGC
>CAYLPM010000457.1:0-4388 GCA_964385525.1 uncultured Gemmatimonadaceae bacterium | reverse complement strand
GCTGGCGCACCTGATCCTGTACGGCGTGCTCGGATTCCTCTCGGTGCGCGCCGCCTGGCAGCCCGAGGCGCCCGTCCGCGCGCTCGTGCTCGTCGTCTGCGCGATCGCCGTCTTCGCCGCGCTCGATGAGCTGCACCAGGCAGTCCTGGCCAGCCGGACGGCGGATCTGCTCGACTGGTACGCCGATGTCGTGGGTGCCTCGCTCGGCGGAATCCTGGCCAGCGCGCAACTTCGCCTCCGCGAGCGCCCGTCGTGAGCGACGCCGGCCCATTGGCCACGCTTCCGCTCAGCGACCCTGGCCCGCTCGCCACCTCGCTGCGCTCCCACACCTGCGGCGAGCTTCGGGCGCACCATGCCGGCGCCACGATCCGCGTGGCGGGGTGGGTGCACCGCACCCGCGACCTGGGCGGCATCCTGTTCGTCGATCTCCGTGACCGCTCGGGCATCGTCCAGATATCCGTGGATCCGAAGTGGAGCTCGCCGGCCACGGTCGAGGAGGCCGGACGGCTCGGCGCGGAGTCCGTCGTGCTCGTCGAGGGCATGGTCGCCGAACGTCCCGAGGCCATGCGCAACGCGGACCTGGCGACCGGTGACGTGGAGGTTCGCGCCGTCGAGCTGCGCATCGCATCACCGGCGACTCCGCCGGCGATCCCGGTCGTGCGCAACAAGGGCGAGGGACTCCCGGCCGAGGAGCTGCGGCTGCGCCATCGCCATCTCGATCTTCGGCGTCCTGAGCTCCAGCAGAACCTCGTGCTGCGCCACCGGTTGATGCAGGCGACCCGCCGGTACCTCGACGCCCTCGGCTACCTCGAGCTCGAGACACCGATTCTCACCAAGCCGACGCCCGAAGGAGCGCGCGACTACTTGGTTCCCAGCCGGGTGCACGCCGGCGAGTTCTATGCGCTCCCGCAGTCGCCGCAGCTCTACAAGCAGCTGCTCATGGTGGCGGGACTGGACCGTTACTTCCAGCTCGCGCGCTGCTTCCGCGATGAGGACCTGCGCGCCGACCGGCAGCCCGAGTTCACCCAGATCGACATCGAGGCGTCGTTCGTGGGCCGCGAGGATGTGATGGCGATGGCCGAGGGGCTGGTGCAGGCCCTCTGGCGCGAGGGCGGTCACGAGGTCGCACTGCCGCTACCGCGCATGACCTACGGCGAGGCCATGGAGCGCTACGGCATCGACCGTCCGGACACGCGATTCGGGCTCGAGCTGTTCGACGCGAGCGACGTCTTCCGGAATACGGAATTCTCGATCGCGCGCTCGGCGCTCGCGAGCGGGGGACGCGTGCGCGGGCTCGTCGTCCCGGGCGGCGCCGTGCTGTCCGGCAAGCAACTGAACGAGATCGAGGCGGTCGCGAAATCGGCGGGTGCGGGGGGCCTCATTCGGCTGAAGCGGGCGGAGGGCGCGCTCAGCGGAGGGCCCGCGAAATTTCTCGCCCCCGACGCGGCGGACGCCCTCGGGATGCGGGATGGCGATCTCGCACTGCTCGTGGCTGGCCCCGACCACATCTCGAGTCCGGCGCTGGATCGCGTCCGGCAGGACGTCGCCGGGCGGCTCGGTCTCATCCCGGAGAGGCATCGGAATTTTCTCTGGGTCGTCGACTTCCCGATGTTCATCGCGGATCCGCAGTCGGGAGCACTGGCCGCCGCGCATCACCCGTTCACGGCGCCGCATCCTGACGACGTCGAGCACCTCGCGAGCGATCCGGCGCGCGTGCGCTCACTCGCCTACGACGTCGTGCTCAACGGGACCGAGCTGGGCGGGGGCAGCATCCGAATCGCAGACCCCGCGATGCAGTCGTGCATCTTCACCCTGCTCGGCATTGACGAGGCGACGGCGCTGGCGCGCTTCGGATTCCTTCTCGAGGGTTTGCGTGCCGGCGCGCCGCCGCACGGCGGCATCGCGTTCGGATTCGACCGGATCGCGATGCTGATCGCGGGGGCCGGCTCGCTGCGCGATGTGATCGCCTTTCCCAAGACCACGCGTGCACAGGCCTTGTTCGAGGGGGCTCCGAGCCCGGTTCCGGCGGAGGAGCTGGCGGAGCTTCACGTCCGGATCATCGGAGAGCAGGAATGACGGATACGGCAACCACGGAACGTCTCAACACCGAGGGCGCGGATCTGCTGACGCTGGCCGGGGTCAACGATGCCAATCTGCTGGAGCTCTCGCGGATCTACGGCGTCCGTGTCGGTCTGCGGGGGGACATGCTCACGCTCGCGGGCGCGCTCGAGGACATCGAGCGCGCGCTGCCGACTGCCCGGCGGATGATCGACACGGCCCGGCAGCGCCTCGTGCTCACGCCCGACGACGTGATGCGGTTGAGCGAGGACGCGGGGCGGGATGGCGACGACGATGGCGCGGGCGCCGGCGACATGCCGCGCATCGCGCTCCCCGGCGTGCGCAAGGTGATCCAGGCGAAGACGGCCGGGCAGGCGGAGTACATGCGCACGATTCTCGAGAACGACATCGTGATCGGCATCGGACCGGCGGGGACGGGCAAGACGTATCTCGCCGTCGCCGCCGCCGTCGACGCGCTCGTGCGCAAGCGGGTGCGGCGGATCGTGCTCGCGCGTCCCGCCGTGGAGGCGGGCGAGAGTCTGGGCTTCCTGCCCGGCGACATGCAGGCCAAGGTCGACCCGTACCTGCGCCCGTTGTACGATGCGCTCGAGGACATGATGCCGGCCGAGCGCGTCCAGCGCTCCCTGGAGACGCGGACGATCGAAATCGCGCCATTGGCGTTCATGCGGGGCCGGACGCTCGCCGATGCGTTCGTGATCCTCGACGAGGCCCAGAACGCGACCGGGCTGCAGATGAAAATGTTCCTCACCCGGCTCGGCGTGAACTCGAAGGTCGTGATCACGGGCGACAAGACGCAGATCGACCTGCCGAAGCGCGAGGAGTCGGGGCTCATGCAGGTGGAGCGGATCCTGTCGGGGATCGAGGGGATCGCGTTCCACTATTTCAGCGATGCGGATGTCGTGCGTCACCGCCTCGTTCGCGACATCATCCGGGCGTACGCCGAGGACGCGGGAGACTAGATGGCGCTCGAACTGCGACGACGCATCGAGGCGCTGTCCGGGACTCCACCGGATTCGCGCGCGGGGCGTGCCTGGTATCACGGCGCGCGGATCGCGCTCGCCGTGGCGCTCGCGGTCATGACGGTGATGCTGTTCCCGGCGAGCCCGGTCGTCGAGACACCGATCTACGAGGTCGGCTCGGTGGCGACGGAGCAGGTGATCGCGCCGTTCGCGTTCCGCGTGCCGAAGGACGCGGAGCAGCTCGAGCGCGAGCGTGAGGAAGCGGCGCGCGCGGCCGAGCCGGTGTTCGTGGCGCGCCCGGCCGCCGTGGATACCGCGCGCGCCGAGCTCACGGCGTACATGCGCGCGGTCGATTCGGCCGCCGTGACGAGAGATGTGAACGCCGTGCTTCGGGCGTCGGCGTCCCGCGGCATCCAGATCACGCCGCAGGAGGCGGAGTATCTCCTCGTCCCCGCTCGCCGGCAGGAGATGCGGGACGCCGTGAATCGCGTCTTCAGTCGCTGGCTCCAGTCCGGCGTGGCACCGGCGGGCAGCTTTGATGGCATCCGCGGAACCGTCCTGCTCCGCGACCCGGCGCAGGTGACGGCCCAGGGCACGATGCGTGAGCAGCGCGTGCTCGCGGACAGCCTGTTGACGTTCGGCAACCTGCTGGCGCGCGCGCGGATCGTGCAGCCCGGCGACTCGCCGGCGGCGGAGATGCTGTTCACACGCCTCGTGACAGCGTTCTTCCACCCGACGATCGTGCAGGACCCCGTGGCGACGGCGCGCGTCCGCGAAGATCTGCGCCGCTCGGTCTCCGAGTTCCGCTACGAGGTGCAGGAGGGGGAGAAGATCATCGGCGCGCACGAGGTCGTGACGCAATCGGAGAACGAGAAGCTGCGGGCGCTGCTCCACGAGCGCGACCAGCGCCGTGGCGGGCAGGGGGCGGCACAGCGGATCGTCGGCTCGGTGCTTTTCAACGCCCTGGTCATCGCGATCTTCGGCCTCGCCGTGCTGCTCTTCCGGCCGCAGCTCTACCAGGTGATGCGGCCGCTGCTGCTGTTCACGGCGTTGTTCGCGATCGTCATCATCGGGGCGGCGTTCGTGGCCCGCATGCCGACGGTACGGCCGGAGCTCGTCCCGATCGCCTTCGCGGCGGTCATCCTCAGCGTGCTGTTCGACTCCCGCATCTCGGTCATCGCGGCCATGACGCTGGCGGTGCTGATCGGTGGGCAGACCGTCTTCCGCGGCACCAACGCGCTGTTCATCAACCTGCTCGGCGGCGTCGCGGCGGCGTACAGCGTTCGCGTGCTGCGGCGACGGAACCAGACCTACCACTCCACGCTGATCATCGCCCTCGCCTATCTGCTC
>CAYLPM010000456.1:0-12359 GCA_964385525.1 uncultured Gemmatimonadaceae bacterium | reverse complement strand
GCAGCCGCCGCCCAGCGCAAAGCCGTTGATCGCCGCGAGCACGGGCTTCGACGAGCGCTCGATCCGGCGAAACACCGACTGTCCGCGCATGGCCCGCGCCTTCCCATCGAATGGCCCCTGCGCCGACAACTCGGCGATGTCTGCGCCGGCCACGAACGCGCGGCCGGCGCCCGTCAGGATGACGCCGCCGATGTCGACGCGCGCGCCGATCTCATCGAAAGCCGCATCCAGCTCTTCGATCAGCGCATCGTTCAGGGCATTCAGCTTGTCGGGGCGATTGATCGTGAGGGTCGCGATGCGATCGGTGACGGCAAGGAGGAGCGCGTCGTAAGGCATGACTGTCGCGAGAGGAGGACGCCGGCGGGGTCCGGAGGCGAGGACCGGCCGAAGTGGCGAAGCAGGGAATGTAAGCGACCGGACTGCTTTTTGCTTTCCCACGGCCGAGCATGGCGCGACAGTGGATTCTCAGACTCGGCACGAAGCGCGGTTTTCGGTACGTGCGCGAGAGCGGCGCGGCCGTGCGCGACCGACGCATGCTCCAGCGCATCGACGCGCTGCGCGTTCCGCCGGCGTGGCAGGACGTCCACATCGCGCTCGATGCCCGCTCGGCGATTCAGGCTTGGGGCGTGGACGCCCGTGGTCGGCGCCAGTACCGATATCACGAGCGCGCCGTGGAGCGCGGCGTGCTCCGGAAGTTCCACCGGGTCCGGCAGATGGCGCACGATCTCCCGCGCATTCGCCGCACGCTGCACGCCGACGCCGGTCGGTCCGGCCACGACTGCGACAAGCTCTCGGCGCTCGTCCTGCTCCTCATCATCGAGGGATTCTTCCGCGTCGGCGGTGAGCGATACGTGCGCGAGAACCATACGTTCGGGATCACCACGCTGCGCAAGTCGCACGTCCGCGTGGCGCGGGATCGCATCGAGTTCGACTATCGGGGCAAGGGGAAGATCCGGCAACGGCAGGTCGTCATCGACCAGCCGCTCGCGCGCGCCGTACGCCGCCTGCTGCGCACCCCCGGCGCTCGCCTGTTCCGGTACCGCGACGGGGCGCACTGGCACGACCTCACGGCGCGCGACGTCAACTACTACCTGCGCACGCGGCTCGGCGTCCGGTACACGGCCAAGGATTTTCGCACCTGGGGCGGGACGCTGCGGCTGGCGACGGTGCTGGCAGACATCGGCCCCGCACCGTCGGTGACCGAGGCGAAGCGCAACGTGACGCTGAGCATCCGGCTCGTCGCGGCGGAACTGGGCAACACGCCCGCGATCTGTCGTGCCTCGTACGTTCATCCGATCGTGATCGCGCGCTACCTCGATGAAGGGATCACGATCGGCATCGCCGATCGGGCGCGGGTGCGTGGCGGCGGCCGGTTCGGCTATGCCCCCGAGGAGCGGGCGCTCATCGGCTTCCTCGAGCGGTGGTTTCCGGAGCGGCGCACCCGGGGACGCGAGGACGAGGCGACCGACGCGTGACCGGCCCGCCGCGTGCGACGCGGCGACCGTTGGACCGTGCGGGTGGCTCGATGTCCCCCGATCGGGCGCCGCGGGTTAGCATTAACCCATGATCGTCGTCGAGGCCGTCCGCTGGTCGCCCGCGCGCGACGCGGTGCGCATCATCGATCAACGGCTCCTGCCGGAGACGTTCGTCGAGCGAGACCTGCGAACACTGGATGAAGTCTGTGATGCGATCGGGACGCTCGCCGTGCGCGGTGCGCCCGCGATTGGCATCGCTGGCGCGATGGGGCTCGCCGTGGTCGCGGCAGCGTCGCGCGGCCTGAGCGCCGTGGCGTTTTCGCTGCGGGTTCGGGAGGCGGCGGCGCGAATACGCGCGACGAGGCCGACGGCCGTGAATCTTCCGTGGGCGCTGGAGCGGGTTCTGCGGCGAGCCGCGGCCACGCCGGGTGAGAACGACGCCATCATCGCGGCGCTGCGGCACGAAGCGACCGCGATCCTCGAGGAAGATCGCGCGATGTGTCGGCGGATCGGCGAGCACGGGCTCCCGTTCGTCCCCGATGGCGCCCGGGTTCTCACGCACTGCAACGCCGGCGCGCTCGCGACCGGCGGCATCGGCACCGCGCTCGCGCCGATCTACCTCGCCGCGGCGGAGGGGCGCCCCGTGGAGGTGATCGTGGACGAAACGCGGCCGCTGCTGCAGGGCAGCCGGCTCACGGCGTGGGAGCTCTCGCGCGCCGGGATTCCGGTGACCGTGATCACCGATGGCGCCGCGCCGGCGCTGATGCGGGGCGGCGGCATCGATGTCTGCATCGTCGGCGCCGACCGCATCGCCGCCAACGGCGACGTCGCGAACAAGATCGGGACGTACGGAGTGGCGGTCGCGGCACGGCATCACCAGATTCCCCTGTACGTCGCGGCGCCGACGTCCACGTTCGATCCCGCCACGCCCGACGGCGATGCGATCGTGATCGAGCAACGCGACGCCGATGAGGTACGCCGCATGTTCGGTCGTCTCACCGCCCCGGTGGATGTCCGCGTCTGCGCGCCGGCGTTCGATGTCACGCCCGCCGAGCTCGTGAGCGCGATCGTCAGCGACGCCGGTGTTCATCGCCCACCGTTCGCCTTCCACGCCTCGTGAAGCACGTCCTCGCGATCGATCAGGGCACGACCGGCACGACTTGCCTGGTCGTGGGCGACGATGGCCGCGTCGCCGGTCGCGGCTATCGCGAGGTCACGCAGTTCTACCCGCGCCCCGGGTGGGTCGAACACGATCCGGAGGAGATCATCGCCGGGGTGCTCGACGCGGCACGCACCGCCATCGCGCAGGCGGGAGTCACGCCGGATGCCGTCGGGATCACGAATCAGCGCGAGACGGTGGTGCTGTGGGATCGGGCGACCGGACGCTCGGTGCACCGCGCGATCGTGTGGCAGGATCGCCGCACCGCGGCCCGGTGCGAGGCGCTCGCGCCCCGTGCGGCGGACATCGCGCGCCGGACGGGGCTCGTCGTCGATCCATATTTCTCCGCGACGAAGCTCGAGTGGCTGCTCGCGAACGGCGCGGGCGGCGGCAGTGAGCTGGCGCGTCGCGCCGAGCGGGGCGACCTGCTGGCCGGGACCGTCGATGCCTGGCTGCTCTGGCACCTCACCGGGGGCGCGGTGCACGCGACGGAGCCGACCAACGCCTCGCGCACGATGCTCTACGACATCGATGCGATGCGCTGGTGCGATGAGTTGTGCGCGCTGTTCGGCGTGCCGCGCTCGATCCTGCCCGAGGTGCGTCCCTCGGCCGGCGACTTCGGTGTCGCCGGCGAGCAGCACTTCGGCACGCAGATCCCGATCGCCGGGATCGCCGGCGACCAGCAGGCGGCGCTCTTCGGCCAGGGATGCTGGGACCCCGGCAGCGGCAAGAACACGTACGGTACGGGCGCCTTCCTCCTCCTCAACACGGGCTCGCGGCGACCGCCCGCGGAGGCGGGTCTGCTCGCCACCGTCGCCTGCGATGCGAGCGGGGGCCCCGCCTACGCGCTCGAGGCGGCGATCTTCATCGCCGGCGCCGCCGTGCAGTGGCTGCGCGATGGGCTCGGACTGCTCCGCACCGCTGAGGAGAGCGAGGCGATCGCGCGATCGGTCCCGTCCACCGACGGCGTCTTCTTCGTTCCCGCGCTCGTCGGACTGGGCGCGCCGAACTGGGAGCCCGAGGCTCGCGGCACGATCGTCGGACTCACGCGCGGCACCTCCCGCGCTCATCTCGTTCGCGCGGCGCTGGAGGCCATGGCCTACGCGACCAACGACGTCCTCGACGTGATGCGCGATCGGGCGGGCGTCCCGTTCGACCGGCTGCGCGTCGACGGCGGGGCGAGCGCGAACGACTGGCTGATGCAGTTCCAGGCTGATGTCCTCGGCGTGCCCGTCGAACGGCCGGACATGATCGAGACCACGGCGCTCGGCGCGGCCGGACTCGCGGGGATCGCCACGGGCATCTGGCCCGACGCCGACGCTTTCGTCGCCCGCCGGGACTTCTCGGTCTTCACCCCCGGCGCGCAGCTCGCCGCGGCTCGCGCCGGCGTCGAGGGGTGGCGGCGCGCCGTTCGCGCCACGCTGTCGTGGGCACGGGACTCCCGGACCGCCGCGGGAGACCGACCGTGAAGGTACGACGCTCTGCCCGCTCGCCCGGCCATCGAGCCCTCCTCGAGCAGGCGCTGGATCATCCCGCCCGGGCCCTCGAGGCGATCGGGATCACTTCCTCCGAACGGAGCGCCGCATGATCGCAACCTGGTTGCTCGCCGCCTCGCTCCAGCTCACGCCCGCTCAGCCGCCTCCGGATCCCTGGTTCGGCGTGGACAAGGTCAAGCACTTCTTCATGTCGGCGTTCATTCAGAGCGTGACCTATGGAACCCTCCGCGCAACCAACGTGGACCATCGGTCGTCCATGTACGGGGCTAGTGCCGTCACCGCGCTCCTGGGTGTCGGCAAGGAGCTTCGGGACCGGAGGGAAGGGGGCGGGTTCAGCGTCCGTGATCTCGCATGGGACGCTGCCGGAGCGGGTACGGCCGGCATCCTGCTCGACCGTGCACGGCGATGACGCCATGCGGTCTCGACCCGACGGCGCGGCGGGCACCGACGTTCGCCGCACTACGTCTCCGGGCGCGGATACTGGCTGCACGCGCTCGTCCTCGTGTACACGACCTCGCCCATGACCACGCAGCACGAACCGGGATCGGATGCACACCGCAAGTCGAACGAACGCCGCTCCAACCTGGTGCTGCGATCGCTGATCGACGAGATGCTCGAGCGCGTTCGGGAGCTGAACCGGAACTCGACGGTCTGGACCGCCGAGGATCGGGCGCGGGCCGAGGCGGATCTCGAGTCGATCATGGCTCGCGTGCGACGGATCGCCTCCCGCCGCTTCGCATAGACCGATCGTCGCTCGCCGGGGCCGTGGCCGGCAGCGTGACCGCATCCTGACATGACGGTCGCCCGCCGCGGCGACCCTTCGCGCCCGTCATGACGCAGGCGCTCGTAGGCGAGCTGGCGCTCTGGGTCGCGATGGTCTTCGCGCTCTGGGGGCTCGTGACCTCGGCGGCGGCGAGCTCGCTCGCTCGCGACGACCTCGCAGCCAGTGGTGCGCGCGCGATTCACGCCAGCGGCATGATGCTGATGCTCGCGCTGCTCGCGCTTGCGACTTCGCTCGTCCGCCGGGACTTCACGCTCGCCTACCCTGCCGCGTTCGGCGGCGCCACCGCGACGGGGCGCGAGATGATCGCCGCGCTGTGGGCGGCGCCGCCCGGCGCGCTGCTGGTGCTCGGGGTCGCGATTGCCGCGGTGGCGACGGTGGCCGCCCGATCCCCGGCCGTCGCCGCGGCCTCCCAGCTCGTTCTGTTCGGCGTGCTGGCCACGCTCCTCGCAGCCGAATCTCCGTTCGCGCGACTGCCGTTTCCGGCTGGCGACGGACGCGGGCTCCCGCCGTCGCTTCGCGATCCCGCCAGCGTCCTGGTCTGGCCGCTGTGGGCGCTCGCGGCGGCCAGCACGGTGGCCGCGTTCGCGCTCGCGATCGAGAGTGCCCTGTCTTCCGGCGACCGAATATCACTCCTGCGTCGCGCCGAAGGCTGGGCGCGCGGTGCGTGGGTGCTGCTCTCCGCCGCGCTCCTGCTGGCGTTATGGTGGTCGTACCGACTGCCCAGCGGGGAGGAGACGTGGTTCGCGCGCGCCGTGGATGCCGGCGCGCTCGGGGCCTGGATCGCGCTCACACTGGCGGCGCATGGCTCGGCCATCGAGCGCAGGTGGATGCTGCGCGTCCGCGCCCGTGCTTTCCTGCTCGCCGTCCCACTTCCGCTGCTCCTCACGTCGGTGCTGCTGGCCCCCGAGGGGAGCTGGCAGTCGCTGCACGAGCTCGGACACCGTGTCGGTGGCGCGGCGTGGGTCGTGCTCATCGCTGCCACGGTCCAGGTGCTGGCCTACGCGCTGGTACGGGCGCACGAGGGCGTCATTCCGATCGGCAGTCGGACGCTGCCCTTGCGTGCCCTCGGCGGCCGGCTGGCTCACGTCGGCATCGTGCTGGTGCTCGCCGGCGGGGTCGCCGGCGTCGCGCGCCGCGAGCATCTGCTGACGCTCCAGCCGGGCGAGGCAACGGCGGCCGTCGACGTAGTCGGCCGCGAGTGGTCGATCGTGTATCAGGGCCTCTCTCTGCGCGAGCGATACTCGGCGCTCGGCGAGTTGCGGTGGCGCGAACTTCTGCTTCCGGTGGCGATCGCGCCGGCGTCGCCGGGCCCCGCCGAGCGGGAGCTACTCGTGCCGGAGGTGCGGGAGCACGTGGATGTCCTGGGTCGTCCGACGGCGCCGCCGTGGCCGCGGACGGCGATCCGGCGCGACGTTATTCAGGACATCATCATCGAGCCCGATTCGATCGGAAACGGCGAGGGAGCGCGCCTTCGCGTGACGTTCGTGCTGTTGCCTGGCCTCCTCTGGCTAGGCGGCGCGGTGATGCTCGCCGGCGGAGTGCTCTCGATCGTCGGTGAGCGGCGATGATCGCCGCTCTCTCGTTCGCGCTGCTCGTCGTCCTCGCGCTGGGATACGTGTTTGCGCCGCTGCTCGTGCCACGTCGCCGTCACGATGACCGGGGCGACGGCGGGTCGCGTCCGGTGTGAGGGTGGCGGGGCGCGGCGCAGGCTACCGCTCCACCGCCGCCAGTCGCCGCTGCGCGATGTGGATGGGCACGATCGTCACCACAATGCACACGAGCGCCGCCAGCCCGAATCCGACGAGCATCTCCGTCGGATCCGCGCGCCCGCCCCAGACTCGGGCGCGCAGGTAGGCGTAGACGGGCCGCGCCTCGAGCACGATCACCACGCCGATCAGCACGATCGAGCTCATCATGAAGAGCAGGCCGCCGAACGACGTTGGAATCTGGGCGGCGTTCTCGGTCTCGAACTGCGGGAACAGCGTGCCGAAGCCCATCGCGAGACCGGCGATCGCGAACGTGAGCATCGTGATCGACCCGATCGACACCCAGAACATGAATTCGCTCACCTGGAGCATCACGTCCGTGATGCCGACGATCACCAGGGCGAGCGTCAGGAGCGGAAGGGTGCCGACCCAGAACTTGGCCCACAGGAGGTCGCGCACCTTCAGCGGACTGGATCGCAGCAGCCAGAGCGTGCGCCCCTCGAGGCTCACCGCGGGAAAGATGAAGCGGGCGGCGATGGAGGCGAGCACGAAGCCGGCGAGCGCGAGGTTCAGGAACGGGACGACGTTGACGAGGAAGAACGTGATCCCCTCGCCGCGGAGCGGGAGGACGCGGATGTTGAAGATGTAGACGACGACCAGCACGCCGAGCAGGATGAGCTGCGACCACTGCGTCGTGTCGCGGAAGAAGAGTCGCAGCTCCTTGAGCACGAGCTCGCGGCGGACGACGCCGAGTGGGGCGAGCATCGTCGGGCCGAGCCGGGCGAGCACGCCGGTGCGGGTGCCCTGCGCGCCGCTCTCCTGCGCCTTGGTGAAGCCGCGCGCGTACAGCGCACGGTGCACCAGGGCCCCGAGCACGATCGCGGCGGCCGCGGTGGACCAGAGGAGGTAGAACGGGAGGAGGTCGGGCTGCCCGCGCAGCCACGACATCACCGCGCTCTGCACCCATTCGCTGGGGAGGAACGGCGACGTCGGTCCGCGCAGGAGGGCGACGAAGTCGGTCAGCGACCGGTAGCCTTCCGGCCGGGCGAGCTGCTCGGGGCGGATGAACCGGAAGAGCAGCACGATGCCCGCCGCCGTGAGCACCGCGATCACGCTGAGGATGTCGCGCGTGCGGCGGGCGGGAAAGATGTTCACGAGCAGGAGCGTGAATGCGCTCCCGAGCACGCTCGGCACCACGAGGAAGGGCACGAAGGCGGCGAGGGCTATGAACGGATAGAGCAGCCCGCCGTCGTAGGCGATGCCGTACGCGGCGAACATCGGAATCGCGAGCAGCACCACCATCCAGCTCGAGTGCAGCATCGTCTCGGTGAGCTTCGCGGTGTACAGCGTGAGCCAGTCCACCGGCGCGGAGACGAGCAGGTCGAGATCGCGCGCGAGAAAGTAGCTCGACAGCGCGGTGATGACGTTCGACAGCAGCAGGATCGCCATGAAGCTGATGAGCAGCAGCCCGAGCAGCTTGCCGGCGAGCAGCGGGCCGATCTCCGCGATGCCCTTGAAGTAGACCAGCAGCCGGTGGAGCGCGAGGAACACCAGTAGCCAGAACACCGAGCCGAGGGAGGCGAGCACCGTCACCCGGAGCACGCGGCCCCGGTCACCCGATCGGGCGCGTGCGCGTGCGGTCAGCCACTTGGGCAGCAGAAGGTGCCCGAGCGACGCGTCCGGGACGGTGCCCTCACGCATCCAGCACCTCGACCAGCTCGCGGGCAGCGTTCTCGCCGGTGAGACGCAGGAAGATGTCCTCGAGGCCGCGCGCGCCCGCCTCGGCGCTCGCCCGCAGCTCCGTCATCGTCCCGCACGCGCGGATCTTTCCGGCCTGGATGATCGCGATGCGATCGCACAGGCTCTCAGCCACCTCGAGCGTGTGCGTGGACATCATGATGGTATGCCCGCGCCGCGTGTACTCGCGGAAGAGGTCCTTCAGGATGCGCGCTGCCTTGGGATCGAGGCCGACCATGGGCTCGTCGACGACGATCACCTCGGGCCGGTGCACGAACGCGCTCGAGATGATGAGCTTCTGGCGCATTCCGTGGCTGTAGCTCTCGACGAGCTCGTCGCGCCACGGCTCGAGGTCGAACAGGGCCAGCAGCTCCTGCCCCCGCCGCTCGATGTGCGGACCCTTCTGGCCGTACAGCCCGGCGACGAAGCGCAGAAACTCCATGCCGCTGAGCTTCTCGTAGATGAATGGCCTGTCGGGGATGAACCCGAGCTTCGCCTTGGCCGCCATTGGCTGATCGACGACGTCGATCCCGGCGATGCGGATCCGCCCGTTCGTTGGGCGGAGGATCCCGGCGATCATGCGCAGCGTCGTGGTCTTGCCGGCGCCGTTCGGGCCGAGGAAGCCGAAGAGCTCCCCGCGTGGCACCTGGAGGTCGATGGCATCGACCGCGGTGAAGCGGCCGTAACGCTTCGTCAGCTGGTTGAGTTCGATCATGAGTGTCCGTGGGCGCGGCTCAGCGAGCCGCGCCCTCCGGACGCTCGCTCGCCTCGACGACCGTGATGTCCAGGTTCCCGATCAGTCGCAGCAGATCCACCTGTCGTGCCACTCCGCCGGTCGCGAAGCGCAGATGCGCCGCGTCGGCGGGGAACTGCCCGAAGGTGGGGTCCACCGCGACCCAGGTCCCCAGATAGACTTCCGGCCACGCGTGGTAGTAAAACTTCCCATCCACGAGCGCGAGTCCGGCCGCGCCGCGCGCTGGAATGCCCGCGGCGCGCGCGAGCGCGATGAAGAGCTGCGTGTGCTCGTTGCAATCCCCACTGCGCGATTCCAGGACGGCGAGCGCGCTCGGCACGCCCACCGTCACGCGCTTGCGAATGTTACGATGCACCCAGCGATGGATCCGCTCCGCGACGATGCGCGGATCATCCGTCCGTCCCGCGAGCTCACGGGCGAGCCGGCGAATCGGGCGCGCGGTCGTCTGGATCAGCGCCTCCGGCCGCAACGCGTCCGAGAAGCGGAGGCTGTCCGCGAGCGGAAGCCGGTAGTCGGCGTCGAGTGCGCTCGCCGGCTCACGCCGGATCTCGAGGAGATTGCCGGAGAGCGACTGGCGGCCGCCGTCGAGGTCGAAACCGTCGAGCGCGACGCCTCCGAGCCGCACCCGCAAGCGCTCCAGGCCATCCCGATCCAGAGGCGCGTCCGAGGCGATGGCCGTGCTCTCCAGGATGTCGCGCCGCGGACTGGGTCGGTCGGGTCTGTCGCGGGCATCGAGCCGCCAGTTCTCGAACGCGAGCTCGTACGCGGTGCGGCTCAGGTGAAGCCCCGCCGCCTGTCGAGCCTCCACGACGCGTCCGAGCTCATCGACCCACCAAGCGAGGTACAACGTCGGCGCGGTCTCCGTCCCCGCCGTATCCGGTACGAGCTCCCACGCCCGGATCGTGTCCCGCAGGGCCGATTCCCATCGCCTCGTCGACTGACTCATGCGGGCACTGTCCGTCACGACGAACAAGGATTCGGCGCGCACGACCATCCGCATGTCCGTCGCTCTCATGGCGAGCGGGTCGAACACGGGAAACGCGTAGCGCTGGCCGACGCGCGGCGGCTCCGTGAGCACGGCCGCCAGTGGCACGAGCGTCGGGAGGAGGATCGGGCCGCTCAACCGCACGTGCTGCGAGTCCGGTGGGCTCCCCGCGGCGCTGATCGCCAGCACGAGCGAGGTATCGCTCGCCATGGTGCCGGTGGCTTCGACCGGCCCGGAGGCGGCGTCGATGCGGACGACGAAGTCCTTGAGGCGCAGCGTTCGCGTGAGCGTCACGCGCGTCGTCGCCGTCGCACGCTCGTAGCGGCCGGCGACCGGCAAATCGGCGACCAGAAAGTCCGAGACGACGATGGTCGCCTCGGTCGTGTCGATCGTCGTGGAGGCGAATCCGATCTGCTCGCCGTCCTGCCGCACTGAGAAGTAGGAGGCGCCTGGCGCGACCCGCATCGCCGCAATCGCCAGGCGCTCGCTCGCCGGGCGAAACAGCTCCCGCCGGCCGAGCAGGGCCAGCCCCACGATCCACAGTCCGAGGATCGCACCTCCCACCTGCCCGCGTCGAATCATCTCCGCTGCACCTCGCGCGCCTTCTGATAGGCCAATGCCGCCTCGGTGGGTCGTCCCATCCGATCCAGAACGATCCCGATGCCCTTGAGCGATCGCCAATTGGACGGTTGAAGGGCCGCCGCCGTTTCGTACGCGTGCAGCGCGGCAGGGAGCTGGTCGATGTGGTTGAACGCTTCGCCGAGATAGTAGTGCGCCATCGCGTTGCCCGGCTCGAGCTCCACCACGCGCTGGAGCGGCTCGATGCCCTCGCGCCACCGGCCGCGCCGGCACGCGAGGATGCCGAGATTGGTCAGCGCTTCCGTGTGCCGCTCGTCGAGCCGAAGCGCCTTCCGGAGATCGGACTCGGCCAGGTCGTACTTCAGGTGCGCGCACAGGATCGCGGCACGATTGCAGAGGATCGAGACGTTCTCCGGTTCCGACGCGAGCGCGCGCTCGAGCTCCTGCAACGCGCCGTCGACGTCGCCACGCTGCTCCAGGAGCAGGGCGAGGTTGTTCCGGGCGCGGACGTGCGCCGGATCCTTGCCGAGCAGCGTTCGATAGCTGGAGATCGCGGCGGTCACATCGCCGCGGTCGCTCTGGGCGCGCGCGGCCGAGTACAGCTCGGCGATCGGGTCGGCGCCGGACTCGGCGATCGGCTCGACGCCGTCGGAGGTCGGCTCGGAGGAGTTCGTCATGCGATCAGGCAGGCGCGGGCGCGGTTTCGCTGGTGATCCATCCGAGATACTTGTCGAGACCCGCGGTGACCGGCAGCGCGAGCAGCTCGGGTACCTTGTAGGGGTGCAGCTCGGTGAAGGCGGCCTCGAGTGGAGCGAGGCGCGCCGAGCGCGTCTTCAATAGGACGACTACCTCCTGCTCGTCGGCAATCTTTCCCTCCCACCGGTAGAGCGAGCGGGCGCCGGGCAGGATCGTTCCGCAGGCGACGAGCCGCCGGTCCAGGAGGGCCCGGACGAGAGCCGTTGCCTCCTCGGTCGAAGTGAGGGTCGTGAGAACGACGAGGGCATCCGTTTGTGACATTGCGCGTCCGGTTCGAGACACGTGGGAAATGTAGCGACCGGTCATCCCCGGACCGTGAGGCGCCCTTCCACGACGGTGAATGGGGCGGCTTGTTTGTCCTCGGGCTCTCCGTCAGGTTACGGGGATGTTCGAAGAAGCATTGATCGTCCGGGGTGCCCGCGAGCACAACCTGAAGAACATCGACATCGCGATCCCGCGAGACCGCCTCACGGTGATCACGGGACTCTCCGGGTCCGGGAAGTCCTCCCTCGCCTTCGACACCATTTATGCCGAGGGCCAGCGTCGATACGTCGAGTCGCTCTCGGCATATGCCCGGCAGTTCCTCGGCCTGATGGAAAAGCCGGACGTCGATTCGATCGAGGGGCTGTCGCCCGCCATCTCGATCGAGCAGAAGTCCGCGGGGCACAATCCGCGCTCCACGGTCGGCACGGTGACCGAGGTCTACGATTATCTCCGCCTGCTCTATGCGCGCGCCGGCACGCCGCACTGCGCGCAGTGTGGTCGGCCCGTTCAGCGCCAGAGTGCGGGGCAGATCGCCGACGTCATCCTCGGGTGGCCGGACGGGACGCGCGTCGAGGTGCTCGCGCCGCTGGTCCGCGGGCGCAAGGGCGAGTTCCGGGACCTCTTCGAGAGCGTCCGCAAGCAGGGGTTCATCCGTGCCTACGTG
>CAYLPM010000455.1:0-5476 GCA_964385525.1 uncultured Gemmatimonadaceae bacterium | reverse complement strand
GTCCTCGTAGCAAAGCCCGGCCTCGACGGCCATGACCGCGGCGCCAAGGTCGTCGCGGCCGCGCTGCGCGATGCCGGGATGGAGGTCATCTACACCGGCCTCCATCAAACCCCGGATATGATCGCCACAGCCGCCGTCCAGGAGGACGTCGACGTCGTCGGCCTCTCCATTCTCAGCGGGGCGCACATGACGCTCTTCCCGCGCGTCCGCGAGCTGCTCGTCGAACAGGGGCGCGACGACATCCTCATTACCGGCGGCGGCATCATCCCTAAGGAAGACATGGACGAACTGCAGCGCCTCGGGACCGGCAAGCTGTTCGGCCCCGGAACGCCGACGAGCGACCTCGTGAACTACATCCGGGAGTGGTTCGCGGCACGCGAGCAGCAGCAAGCGTGACGAGCCGACTCCGCGAGCTCGGCGCGGAGCTGCGCGAGCTCGAGGCGCGCCTGCGACTCGGCGGCGGCGTCGAGCGGATCGAACGGCAGCACAAGCAGGGCAAGCTCACGGCGCGCGAGCGCGTCGAGAAGCTCTGCGACGGCGGCGCGCGCTTCCTCGAGGTGGGGCTGCTCGTCGCCTGGGACCAGTACGACGGCCAGGCTCCCGGCGCCGGAGTCGTCACCGGCGTCGGCTATGTGCACGGACGCGAGATCGTGATCGTCGCCAACGACGCCACCGTCAAGGCCGGCTCCTGGTGGCCCGAGACGATCCGCAAGATCCTCCGGGCCCAGGAGATCGCGATGCGTTGCCGCATCCCGATCATCTATCTCGTCGACTCGGCCGGCGTGAACCTCCCCTATCAGGGCGGCGTCTTTCCCGGCCAGTACGGCGCGAGCCGGATCTTCTACTACAACTCGATCATGCGCCGCTACCTGCGCATCCCGCAGCTCGCCGCCGTGATGGGGCCGTGCATCGCGGGCGGCGCGTATCTCCCGGCGCTCTCGGATCTCATTGTGATGGTCGAGGGCACGTCGTTCATGGGCCTCGGCGGGCCGAACCTCGTGAAGGGCGCGACGGGGCAGGCGATCGACAGCGAGACGCTCGGTGGGGCACTCACGCACACGGAGGTGAGCGGCGTCGCCCACTACACGGCGAAGGACGATGAGGCGTGCCTGCGACGCCTGCGCGACTTCGTCGACAGGCTGCCGCGCGTGGCGCCGCGTGTCTCGCAAACGAGCAACGCAACGGCAATCACCCCCGACGGGAACCCCGCGCCTCGCCCGCCACGCACGGGCCCGACGACGGACAAGGAGCGCGCCCACGGCGAGACGATCCGTGCCCAGGCGCAGGTGCGCGACGAGGCGCTGTACGACCTGCTCCCCGCCGACCATCGCATGTCGTACGACATGCACGCGATTCTCGGCGCACTCCTCGACGGCGGAATGCTCGACGAGTTTCAGGAAGGCCTCGCCCGCGAGATGATTTGCGGCGACGGCCGGCTGCACGGCATGGCGGTCGGCGTGATCGCGAATCAGCGCGGCCTCATCAAGGCGCGCCCGGACGAAAGGCCCCGCTTCGGAGGCATCGTGTACGCCGAGAGCGCCGAGAAGGTGGCGTACTTCATCGATCGCTGCGACCGGCAGCGCATCCCGCTGCTGTTCGTGCAGGATGTCTCCGGTTTCATGGTGGGCCCCGAAGCCGAGCACGAGGGAATCATCCGCGCCGGCGCGCGCTTCGTGGAGGCGATGGCGACGGCGCGGGTCCCCAAGCTCGTGCTCACGATCAACCACGCCTCCGGCGCCGGGTATTATGCCATGGCGGGGCAGGGGTTCGACCCCGACTTCATCTTCAGCTGGCCGACGGGACGCATGGGCGTGATGGAGGGTGAGTCCGCCATCCAGGCGGTGCATGGTCCGGCGATGGACGCGGCGAAGAAGGCCGGCCGCGCCCTCGACGAGGACGCCGTGGAGGCGATCGAGGAGATGCGCGCCGACTACGAGCATCAGCTCGACGCGAAGTATGCCGGTGCACGGGGCTACATCGATGCGATCATCTACCCGGAGGAAACGCGAGCGGTGCTCGCGATGGCTCTGCGCGCATCCCTCCACAACGAGGGGCCGCACCTCGGCGCCTTCGTGCTTCCGCCTCACCTGGACGAGCTATGAGAAAGACGGTACGCGTCGCCGCGGGACAGGGCTTCTGGGGCGACTGGCTCGAGGCGCCACGCCGGCAGGTCGATGGGGGCGAGGTCGACTACCTGATGCTCGACTACCTCGCCGAAGTCACGATGTCGATCCTCCAGAAGCAGAAGGAGCGCGATCCCTCGATGGGCTACGCGCGCGACTTCGTGGGCGCGATCGAGAGCGTGCTGTCGGCGATTGCCGAGCGCGGGGTGCGCGTGATCGCGAACGCCGGCGGAGTCAATCCACCGGCCTGTGGGCGGGCGGTCCGCGATGCCGCGCGCAAGGCGGGCCACGACCGGACGCTCCGCATCGGCATCGTCACCGGCGACGACCTCCTGCCGCGACTCGATGAGCTGATCGAGGCAGGCCATGCGCTCGCCCACATGGAGACCGGGGAGCCCCTCTCGACGGTGCGCGATCGCGTGCTCTCGGCCAACGCCTATCTGGGCTCCGCGCCGATCGTAGAGGCGCTGAAGAAGGGCACCAACGTCGTGATCACGGGACGCTCGACGGACACCGCGCTCACCATGGCGCCGCTCCGGCACGAGTTCGCGTGGGCGAACGATGCGTGGAACGAGCTGGCGGCCGGAATCGTGGCTGGGCACATCATCGAGTGCGGCGCGCAGTGCTCCGGCGGCAACCTGCTCGTGGACTGGCGCGACATCCCGGATCTCGCGAACATCGGCTATCCGATCGTCGAGGTGCGCGACGACGGCACGTTCGTCGTCACCAAGCATCCGGGCACCGGCGGCATCGTCAGCGTCGCCAGCGTCACCGAGCAGCTCGTGTACGAGATGGGCGATCCGCAGTCGTACATCACCCCGGACGTGATCGCCGACTTCACCACTATCCGCCTCGAGCAGGATGGCGAGAATCGCGTGCGGGTGTTCGGCGTCGAGGGGCGTCCGGCGACCGACAAGCTCAAGGTGTCGATCGCCTATCGCGCCGGCTTCAAGGCGGTGGGCACGCTCGTCTATGCGTGGCCGGATGCACTGGACAAGGCCCGCCTCGCGGACCGCGTGCTGCGCGAGCGGCTCGACCGCCTCGGCCTGCGCTTCGATCAGGTCCTCACGGAGTTCGTGGGGGCATCGGCGACGCACGGCCGCCTGGCGGGCGATCCGCCGCCCAATCTCGCCGAGGTGCAGCTCCGCATCGGCGTGCGCGGCGGCGACCGCGCGGCCATAGAGCGTTTCACGCGCGAGCTCGCGCCGCTCGTGCTCAACGGCCCGCCGAGTGTGACGGGCTTCGCGGGCGGACGGCCGAAGGTCGAGGAGATCGTCGCCTACTGGCCGGCGCTAGTCGACAAGCGGGTCGTGACCCCGCGAGTGGAGGTGCTCGCATGAGGATCCGCCTGCTGGACATCGCGCACGCCCGCTCGGGCGACAAGGGCGACACGGCGAACGTCGGCGTGATCGCGTTGCGGCCGGAATGGTATCCGCTGCTCGCGCGCGAACTGACACGCGACCGCGTGGCGTCGCACTTCACGGGCGAGATCGACGGTCCCGTGGAACGGTTCGAGCTTGCGAACCTCCACGCACTCAACTTTCTCCTGCACGGCGCGCTCGACGGCGGCGGCACGCTCTCGCTCAAGACCGACGCGCAGGGCAAGGTGTACTCGACGGCGCTGCTGCGGATGGTGCTCGACATCCCGGACGGTGAGGCGATGGAGCTCGGTTTGCCGAGGGCGCCCGAGTGATCGAGCCGACGCCGTCATCGAGGCGATGAGCGCCACATCATCGATTCGCGTCCAGCGCGAAGGCGCCGTCGCCACGCTCTTCCTCGCGCGGCCCGGGAAGAAGAACGCGCTCGACCGCGCGACGGCCGACGCGCTGCACGCTGCTCTGCTCGACCTCGGCGCTGATGAAGCGATCCGCGTCGTCGTCCTCCGCGGCGACGGTGACGACTTCTGCGCCGGCGCCGACCTGGCCGCGCTCGAGCGACTGATCGACGCATCGCCCGAAGCGCACCGCGAGGATGCACAGGCGCTCGCGGATGTGTTCCTCGCGCTGCGATCCGTGCCGAAGCCGGTGATCGCCGCGGTCCATGGCCGCGCACTCGCCGGCGGAGCGGGTCTCGCGAGCGCGTGCGATCTCGTGGTCGCGCACGAGCACGCTCAGTTCGGCTACCCCGAGGTGCGAGTAGGCTTCGTTCCGGCCATGGTGATGACGATGCTCCGCCGCGCCGTGGGTGAGAAGCACGCCTTCGACCTTGTCGCCACCGGCAGGATCATTGACGCTACGCAGGCGGAGCGCATCGGCCTCGCGAGCCGCGTGCTTCCGGCGGCGTCATTCGACGCCGATGTCACCGCCATTGCCGAGGCGCTGGCCAAGTCGCCACCCAGCGCGCTCGCGCTGACGAAGCGGCTATTCCACGAGCTCGACGGCCTCGACTTCGCCGAGGGGATCGCAGCCGGCGTGATCGGCAACGTCGAAGCGCGCGCCACCGACGACTTTCGCGAGGGCGTTCGCCGCTTCGTGTCCCGCCGGAGGGATGCTGGATGACCCGGATGACGACTCTGAAGCTCGCGCTTGCCGTCGTCGGCATCCTGATCTGGCTCTTCGGCAATCAGGCCGGCGACGAGCGCCTGCGATGGGTGGGCATCGCCTTGCTCGTGCTCGCCGTGCTGCTTCGATTCGTGGGACCACGGCGCGCCGGGCGGAAGGCGTAGCCGTCGTCCCGAACGTCGCCGGACGCTCGAGGAGGGGTCTCCTCGCCCGGCGCGGCGGCTCACGCTCTGCCCCCGTCCACGGTGGCCCCCTAGATTTCGGCTCGATGCAGACCCGCCAGATCCCCGAGCTCCTCGCTCCCGCCGGCTCGCTCGACGCCGTCCGCGCCGCCTTCGCCAACGGCGCCGATGCCGTCTACCTCGGCGCCGAGCGCTTCAACGCGCGCGACGAAGGCGCCCAGCTCACCCTCGCGGAGCTCGAGGAGGCCTGCCGCATCGCCCATTCGCGCGGCGGACGCGTTTACCTCACGCTCAACACGTTGGTCAAGCCCGCCGAGCTCGCCGACGCGCTCACGCTGCTCGGCGACTGCGTCGAGCGAGGGATCGATGCCGCGATCGTCCAGGACCTCGGGCTGGTTCGCCTGATCCGGCGCCTGTACCCCGCGCTCGAGATCCACGGTTCCACACAGATGACCGTGCACGATCCGGGCGGCGCAGCCGTCCTGCTCGCGCTCGGCGTCGAGCGCGTCGTGCTCGCACGAGAGAACACGCTCGACGACATCCGCGTCATCCGCAACGCGGTCCCGGAGCTCGGGCTCGAATCGTTCGTGCACGGAGCGCTCTGCATCTCGTACTCCGGACAGTGCTACATGTCCGGCATGATCTCCGAGCGCAGCGCGAACCGCGGGTC
>CAYLPM010000454.1:0-6909 GCA_964385525.1 uncultured Gemmatimonadaceae bacterium | reverse complement strand
CCCGCTCCGGCGCCGTTGCCGTTGCCATTGCCATCCACGAACACGAGCCCACGATGCGCCTCGATGGCGCGGTGCACGACCGGGAGCCCGAGCCCCGACCCGCCGGGCTTCGTGGTGAAGAAGGGATCGAACAGCCGATCGCGAATCTCCCGCGGGATGCCCGGACCGGTGTCCGTCACCCGCAGGACGACCGCCCCCTGCTCGAACGTCACGCCACCGGGGAGTTGCTCCGCGAGGGCCGGCGCGACCTCCACGCTGACCCGTCCCCCGGCGGGCGTCGCCTGCACCGCGTTGAGCGCGAGGTTGAACACTGCGCGATGCAGCAGATCCTCATCGCCGTCGATGAGCAGCGGCTCGTCGGGCACCCGGCATTCGAGCGTGACATCGGCGGCGCGATCGGGGTGCTGGCCGACGAGGCCGGCGACGCCGCTCACGACCGCGGCGAGATCGACACGTTCGATCTTCGTCACCCGCACGCGCGCGAAATCGAGGAACTCGGAGAGCAGCCGCGAGAGTCGATCGGACTCCCGGACGATGAGGGACCCGAGGGTACGCTCGTCGTCGTTCGCCCCTGGCCGGCGCGCGAGCTGCTCTACGGCGCTGCGAATCGAGGCCAGCGGATTCTTGATCTCGTGCGCGAGCGATGCACTGAGCTCGGCGACGGCCTCGAGCCGCTCCGCGCGCAGGTGCAAAGCCTCGAGCCGCTTCTGGT
This sequence comes from uncultured Gemmatimonadaceae bacterium, assembly GCA_964385525.1. Taxonomy (GTDB): domain Bacteria; phylum Gemmatimonadota; class Gemmatimonadetes; order Gemmatimonadales; family Gemmatimonadaceae; genus DATKCV01. The sequence goes on along the minus strand of CAYLPM010000454.1, from coordinate 6,197 downwards.
CGGAGATGTCCTGGAAGATCGCCGTGGCGGTGCGGGACGAGGCCGCCGCGGGCGACCCCTCGTCGACCGCGGCATCGGCGTAGGTGGTCGTCACGCCGATCTCGAACTCGCGCGATCCCGCGCGGATCAATCCTTCCCCGCGGTTGGTGCGTGTCCCGTCGCGCGCGGAGCTCGCGAGCGCTCGCGCAAGCGCCGGCGCCCGCTCCGTCAGGAGGTCGAGGAACGGCGCTCCCACGTGCTCGCGCAGATCGAAGCCGAGCAGCGTCGACGCCGCCGGGTTCGCGAAGAGCAGCCGGCCATCGTCGGCGATCGTGAGCACCCCACTCCGGATGTTGCGCAGAATGTCGGCGGCCTCGAGCCTGACCTTCACCAGCTCGGCCGCCAGGACGTCCTTGCCCGCGCCGGCGGCGTGCAGTCGGGCGCTGACGAACCCGCTCCCGAGCGCGACGACGGCGAAGACGCCGAGCTGGAGCCACACGGTGACGCTCAGCGTCGTGCCGTGCCCCCAGATCGCGTCGGCGAAGTACAGGACGTTGCCGAGCGCCGCGACCAGCAGGCCGCCGCCCGAGGGGAGCAGCAGCGACGCGGTGGCGATCACGAGGATGTACAGCGCGGCGAACTGCGAGCCGCTCCCGCCGGTGACGTGCACGATGGTCGTCACCAGCATCAGATCGAAGATCGACTGCAGGTAGAGGAAGGTACGCCCCGGTGATCGCTTCGCGAGCTCGGTCCACGCCGCCGAGGCGACGGTGTAAAACGTGGTCGCCGCGAACGCGAGCGCGGAGAGGAACTTCACGGAGTCCGTCACCGAGCGCCACATGAAGAGGGCCGCCACCAGCATCACGGCGGCGAACACGAGGCGCCCGATGTACAGCCAGCGCACCATCCGCCGCGGGTCCAGCATCGCGCGGAGCGCCTGGTCGGCGGTGAACGACAGCGGGCGCAGCGACGCCACCGCGAGGCGTCGAGACTGTGCCCGCGTCGGCGTCAGGGCTGGGGCCGGCGGCCCGTACTGTTCCATGAGGGGGGGCATACTGCTATATCTTGGACGAATCATCTCTCGGGGTGTTTCGGTTTGGAGCCAGGCGACACACTGACGATCGGCGGCATCGCGCTGCGACTTGGCGCGGTGCTGATGCTGGTCTTCGCCAACGGCTTCTTCGTGGCCGCCGAGTTCGCGCTCGTCGCGGCGCGGCGGAGCCGGATCGACCAGCTGGCGGCCGAGGGAGACCGGAACGCCGCGACGGTGCAGAAGGCGCTCGATCACCTCGACCGCTACATCTCCGGCACGCAGCTCGGCATCACGCTCGCCTCGCTCGGGCTGGGGTGGATCGGCGAACCGGCGCTCGCCGCTCTGATCGATTACGTGTTCGCATGGATGGGCATGGAGCTGCCGGCCGGTTCCACGCACTTCGTCGCATCGATCGCGATCGCGTTCACCATCATCACGTTCCTGCACATCGTCTTCGGCGAGCTCGCGCCGAAATCCGCGGCCCTGATTGCTCCGGAGACGATAAGCCGGATGGTCGCGCGTCCCCTCATCCTTTTCTCGCGCGTCATGTCACCCGCCATCTGGGTGCTGAACGGAGCGGCCAACCGGTTCCTGCGGCTCTTCGGCGTGGGGCCGCTCACCGAGGGAAGCCGGGTGCATTCGCCGGACGAGCTGCGGCTGCTGGTCCTTCAGTCGCGCGCACACGGCGCGCTGACCACGCTGCCGGGCGAGTTCATTGCCGGTGTCCTCGACTTCTCGGAGAAACGCGCGCGCGACGTCATGCGGCCGCGCACCGAAGTGGTCGCGATCTCGATCGATGCGAGCGAGCAGGAGATCCGTGAGATCGTGCGCCGGGAGGCCTACTCGCGGTATCCGGTGTATCGTGACTCGCTCGACGAGATCGAGGGGCTGTTCCTCGCCAAGGACCTCTGGCTCGCGCCGTCCGACACGCCCTTCATCCTGGCCGCGCACGTGCGTCAGGTCCTGTACGTCCCGGACAGCCGGCCGGCGGAGCGCGTGTTCGACGACCTGCGAAAGAGCCGGGCGCACATGGGGGTCGTGCTCGACGAGTACGGCGGGACGGCGGGGATCGTCACGATCGAAGACCTGATCGAGGAGGTCTTCGGCGACATCGCGGACGAGTACGACCTCGCGACCCGGACGGTGATCGAGACGGACGGGGTCCTCGAGCTCGCCGGGACGATGTCACTGATCGACGTGCGCTCGGACTACCGGATGATGATCCCCGAAGGCGACTGGGCGACGCTCGGGGGCTACGTGTTCTCGCGGCTCGGTCGCCTGCCCCGGGTTGGCGACCGGGTCGCGTTCCCGGGCGGCGAGCTCGAGGTGGTCGCGATGGATGGGCGTCGCGTGGCGGCGCTGCGCGTGCACCGGACCACCGCGACTCCAAGTCCGGCACCCGAAGGGAAGCGCCCGGGAAGCGGCGGCAGGCGTGAGAGCGGCACCGTGCGCGGCGGACGCGAGCCGTGAGCGACGACGCGCTCGAAGTGAACTCCAACGTCGCCATCCCGCGCGGCGAGCTGCTTTTCCGGGCGACGCGCGCGGGTGGACCCGGCGGCCAGCACGTCAACACCTCCTCGACGCGCGTCGAGCTCCGGTGGAACGTCATCACGACCACCGCTCTCGACGAGCCGGCGCGCGCGCGCGCTGCCAAGCGCCTGGCGTCGCGACTCGATGCCGAAGGATACATCCGCGTGGTGGCGAGCGAGAGCCGCAGCCAGCTCCGCAATCGCGAGGCGGCAGAGCGGCGGCTCGCGACCCTGGTGCGTGCGGCGCTGGTCGTGCCCAAGGTCCGCCGGAAAACGAAGCCGAGCCGGGCCGCCAAGGCCAGACGGCTCGACGCGAAGCGACAGAACGCCGACAAGAAGCGACGACGACGGGTGCAGGGAGACGACGACTAATGGGGCGATGTGAGGGCTTCGCGAGGCCGTTAGCTTTTCCTGACGGCAACGTTCCCCGAAGAGCTCTTCGTTCGTCGGTTCGTCGGTGACGTCGGTGACGTCGGTGCGCCGGTGTCGCTTCGTCGGCTGTCGGCTCGTCCATCCTTCCCCCCCGTGCTTACCCCGGAACTCGTCACGACCCTGAAGTCGTACTCGCGCCCGCAGCTCGTCGCGGACGTGGGCGCGGGGGTCGTCGTCGGCATCGTGGCCCTGCCGCTCGCCATCGCCTTCGCCATCGCCAGCGGCGTCACGCCGGAGCGGGGGCTGTTCACCGCCATCATCGCGGGATTCATCATCTCGGCGCTCGGCGGCTCCCGGGTTCAGATCGGCGGACCGACCGGCGCCTTCGTCGTCATCGTCTACGGCATCGTGCAGCAGCACGGCATCGATGGCCTCATGATCGCCACCGTGATGGCGGGCGTGATCCTGATCGCCCTCGGCGTCGCGCGCCTCGGCGCGGCGATCAAGTTCATCCCGTGGCCGATCGTGACGGGGTTCACCAGCGGCATCGCGCTGATCATCTTCGCCAGCCAGGTCCGCGATTTCCTCGGCCTGCGCATGGAGAGCGTACCCGCCGGGTTCCTCGCGAAGTGGGTCGCGTACGCGGAGGCGGCGGGGACAGTCAATCCGTGGGCCGTCGCGATCGCGGCCGCGACCGTGGCGATCATGCTCTTCTGGCCGGCGCTGGATCGCCGAATCCCGTCGCCGTTCGTGGCGTTGATCCTGACCACGGTCGCGGCGTACCTGCTCGAGCTTCCAGTGGAGACCATCGGGGCGCGCTTCGGTGAGATCGATGCCTCCCTCCCTCGGCCGTCCCTCCCCAGCGTGCCGCTGGAGAGTCTCCCGGCCCTGGCCGGAGCCGCCTTCACGATCGCGCTCCTCGCCGCGATCGAGTCGCTGCTTTCGGCCGTCGTCGCGGACGGGATGATCGGCACCCGGCATCGCTCCAACATGGAGCTGGTGGCGCAGGGTGTCGCGAACATCGCGTCGCCGCTCTTCGGCGGCATCCCCGCCACCGGCGCGATCGCGCGGACCGCGACGAACGTCAAGAGCGGCGGCCGCACCCCGATCGCGGGCATCACGCACGCGGTGACGCTGCTCGTGATCACGCTCTTCTTCGGCCGCCTGGCCGCGCTCATTCCGATGGCCACGCTCGCGGGCATCCTCGTCGTGGTCGCCTACCGGATGAGCGAATGGCGCGTGTTCCGCTCGGAATTGCGGGCCCCGAAGAGCGACGTGGCCGTCCTGCTGGTGACGTTCCTGCTGACGGTGCTCGTGGATCTGACGGTGGCGATTCAGGTCGGGATGGTGCTCGCGGCGTTCCTGTTCATGCGCCGGATGGCCGAGGTCACGAACGTGCGCTTCGCGACGCGCGAGTTCGAGGAGGGCGAGGAGGATCCGGCGGATCCGAACGCCGTGCGGCGACGCCGCGTCCCCGCGGGCGTCGAGGTCTACGAGATCGACGGCCCGTTCTTCTTCGGCGCGGCGGAGAAGTTCCGGGACACCCTGATGGAGGTCGCGCGCAAGCCGAAGGTGCTGATCATCCGGATGCGGAACGTGCCGGCGATCGACTCCACGGGGCTGCGCGCGTTCACCGAGCTGGTGCACCGCAGCCGCAAGGATGGGACGCTGGTGATTCTTTCGGATGTCCACGCCCAGCCGATGATGGCGCTGGCGCGCTCGGAGCTGCTCGATGAGATCGGTGAGGACTACCTCCTCGGCAACATCGACGATGCACTGAATGCCGCACGGCGACACCTCGGCCTGGCGGAAGAGCCGCGGCCCGAGTTCGCGACGCCGACCGTGGCGCGGGAGACGCCGCCCTCCGGCACTCCGATCCCCGCGCGGGGTATGGAGCCTGATCGGGAGAAGAAGTCGAGCTAGGGCGCTGGTAGCCCGGACAGGAACGGGCCAGGCGTTGTTGGTATGTCCCTTGCCCCCCCTCGCTCGGTATCGCAGGCGGCTGTGCATCGCGCGGTCGGTGATCGCGCGCCCTCGTCGCGTCACCTCGGATCGGGACAGTGCTCATGCTCCATCCTCGGAGGATCGTGCGTGCGCTTTGCCGCTCGCTGATGCTCACGTCGCTGCTCGCCATCGGCGGGCTCCCCTCGCCACTTCTCGCGCAGTATTTCGGGCGGCAGAAGGTCCAGTACGAGACCTTCGACTTCCGCGTGATGGAAACGGAGCATCTCGACGTCTACTTCTATCCGCCGGCGGGTGAAGCGATCACCGACGCCGCCCGGATGTCGGAACGCTGGTACGCGCGGCTCAGCTCGATGTTGCGCCACGAGCTGCCGCGGCAGCCCGTCGTCTACTACGCCAATCATCCCGATTTCCAGCAGACGAACATCATTGGCGGGCTGATCGATCAGGGCACCGGTGGCGTCACGGAGGGCGCGCGGAATCGGGTCGTGCTTCCGCTGACCGGCATCTACCGTACGACTGACCACGTCATCGGCCACGAGCTGGTCCACGCCTTCCAGTACGACATCGTGCGACAGGCGGAGGGCGGTGGGCTCCGGGGTATCGGCCAGCTTCCCCTCTGGCTCGTCGAGGGAATGGCCGAGTATCTCGCCATCGGGCGCGTGGACCCACACACCGCCATGTGGCTGCGCGATGCCGCGATCCGCTCGGATCTGCCGAGCCTCGAGCAGCTGACGCGTGACCCGCGATACTTCCCGTATCGATACGGACAGGCGCTGTGGGCCTACATCGGTGGACGCTGGGGCGACGAGGTGATCCCGACGCTCTATCGCGCGGCCACCCAGCTCGGGTTCGAGCAGGCGCTCGTGACCGTTCTCGGCATGGGGAGCGACACGCTCTCCGCGCAGTGGATCGAGGCCATCGAGGCGACGTACGATCCACTCATTGCGGGGCGTACGTTGCCCGCCGACGTGGGGCGGCTCGTGATCGGCGACCCGTCGGAGCCGGGCGAAATGAACATCTCGCCCGTGGTGAGCCCCGATGGTCGCTACGTGGCGTTCTTCGGACGCCGGGAGCTGTTCACGGTCGACCTCTATCTCGCCGACGCGCGCACCGGCGAGGTGATCCGCGAGCTCGCCAGCCCGCAGACCGACGCGCACTTCGATGCGCTCAGCTTCCTCTACTCGGCGGGCACGTGGTCGCCGGATGGGCGCAAGCTCGCGTTCGTGGTGTTCGCGGAGGGCGACAATCAGATCGCCGTGGGCGTCGTCGCGTACCGCGACGGCGAGCGGCACTACTCCCGGCGCGGAGTGGACGAGATC
>CAYLPM010000453.1:0-4085 GCA_964385525.1 uncultured Gemmatimonadaceae bacterium | reverse complement strand
TCCCGAGGCGACCTCCTCCTTGGTGAAGCCGATCTGCCGCCGGCCCGTCCGCGCCTCGATGATCTTCTCCAGCCCGTCGAACGCCCCGCCGCAGATGAACAGGATGTCCTTCGTGTTGATCTGGATGTACTCCTGCTGCGGATGCTTGCGTCCGCCCTGCGGCGGCACGGAGGCGACGGTGCCCTCGAGGATCTTCAGCAGTGCCTGTTGCACGCCCTCGCCCGAGACGTCGCGCGTAATGCTCGGGTTTTCCGATTTCCTTGCAATCTTGTCGATTTCGTCGATGTAGACGATCCCTCTCTCGCACTCGGCGACGTTGAAGTCGCCGGCCTGGAGCAGACGGACGAGGATGTTCTCGACGTCCTCGCCGACGTACCCGGCCTCGGTGAGCGTCGTCGCATCGGCGATCGTGAACGGCACGTCGAGGATCTTGGCGAGCGTCTGCGCGAGCAGCGTCTTGCCGACGCCGGTGGGGCCGATCAGGAGGATGTTCGACTTGTCGAGCTCGACGTCCTCATCGCGCAGCGAGGTGGCGTTGATGCGCTTGTAATGGTTGTAGACCGCGACCGACAGCGCCTTCTTGGCCCGCTCCTGCCCGATCACGTACTGGTCGAGGACGTCCTTGATCTCCTGCGGGGAGGGGACCTGGGTGATCGCCTCGGCGACCTCGCGCTCCTCGTCCTCGGCCAGGATCTCGTTGCAGAGGGCGATGCACTCGTTGCAGATGTAGACGGACGGCCCGGAGATGAACTTCCGGACCGAATCCTTCGATTTTCCGCAGAACGAGCAGCGGAGGTGTTTGTCGTGGGACATGGCAATCCGCTCTTGGCGTGGGTCCGTCCGGCAACCGCGGGCCGGGGAGCAGGCTCCCGAAGAGCTAACAGCGGCGCTCGGAGCCGTCAAGCAGAATCTACGTCCCGGCGTTCGTGACGCATCGCACGATGCCGGGACGTACGTTTCCGCGCTACTTCAGGGCCGGCACGGCCGCCTCCACCAGCTCCCCGCGATGGGCGATCACGTGATCGACCATCCCGTAATCCTTCGCCTCCTCCGCCGACATGAAGCGATCCCGGTCGATGTCGCGCTCGATCTGCTCGACCGTCCGCCCGGTGTGCTTCGACATCAGCTCGTTCATCTTGCCGCGCAGGTAGAGGATCTCCCGCGCCTGAATCTCGATGTCGGCCGCGGTGCCCTGCGCGCCACCGGACGGCTGGTGAATCATGATGCGGGAATGCGGGAGCGCCGAACGCTTGCCGACACGGCCGGCCGTGAGCAGGAATGCACCCATGCTGGCCGCCAGTCCCATGCAGATCGTGTTCACCGGCGACTTCAGCCACTGCATGGTGTCGTAGATCGCCATGCCCGACGACACGCTGCCGCCCGGCGAGTTGATGTACAGGTGAATGTCCCGCTCCGGATTGTCGGCCTCGAGAAACAGGAGCTGGGCGATGATGATGTTCGCCACGTCATCGTTGATCGGCGTGCCGAGGAAGATGATGCGGTCCATCAGCAGCCGCGAGAAGATGTCGTAGGTCCGCTCGCCGCGGCTGGACCGCTCGATCACGTACGGTGGATAAATCGTCGGCATTGGTTCGTCGTCCTGGTCGGTGCTGAACGTGGAGGAGTCCGGGAAAAAGACGCGTGGGACTCCAACTGGGAAACGTGCTACTGCGTACTGCTCGAGCGCCCTGGAGGCTACTTGCGCTACGGGGAAGCGTTGCCCTTCATACGCCCCCCGCGCTACCCCTACTTCTCCCCCTGCTCCACGGTGTTTCTTTCAAGCAGCCAGCCGAACACCTTGTCCTCCGTGATGCTGCGCTCGATCTCCCGGAGGCGGCCGGCCTTCTGCAGTGATGCATACACCTGGCCGGGGTCAGCGCTCCGCTTCTGAGCGACCTCGGCCACGCGTTCGTCCACATCCGCTTCGTTCGCGGCCAGCCCCTCACGCTCGGCCAGCGTGTCGATCACGAGATCGCGCCGCACCTGGCGTTCCGCCATCGGGCGGAACTGCTCGGCGAAGCGATCGCGCTCGTCGCTGGGCACCTGGTAGGCTTCCATGTAGGCATCGACGAGCTGATTGACCCAGCTCGGCGGAACCTCGAAGGGATTGGCGCCGAGGATCTCCTCGATCAGCCGCTGCCGTACGGCGGCTTCGGCCTCACGCTCGGCGTGCCGCTCGAGATCGGTGCGCACCGTCTGCCTCAGGGCATCCAGCGACTCGAAGTCGCCGACCTCGCGCGCGAACGCGTCGTCGACTTCCGGCAGCACCTTGCGCTTCACGTCGATCAGCGTGACGCGCACGGTCTTGGTCGACCCGCGCTCCGTCTCGTCGGGAAAGTCATCGGGCCACTTCACGGGGCGCTCGATCGTCTGATCGGGCACTGCCTCCATGATTAGCTCCTCGATGCCCGGGATGGCCTGGCCTTCTCCGATCACGAGACGGTACTCCTTGCCTTCGTCGAGCTCGCTGCCCTCGCCCGTGGCGAGCGTGACGGTCACCATGTCGGCCGGTGCGGGCTTTTCGGTGATTGGCGCCCACGTCGCGCGCTGCTCGCGCAGGTGCTCGAGCTGCTCGCGCACCTGCTCGTTGGTCACGGAGAGCGCCGGCCGCTCGACGCGGAAGCCGTGCACCCGCGGGAGCTCGACCTCGGGACGCACCTCGACGTGCAGCTCGAAGGTGAGCGGCTGGCCTTCATCGAAGCGCAGCCCGTGGACGTGCGGCTGCGCGGCGGGGGTGATGTGCTCGCGCTCGAGGACCTCCTTGTAGGCCTCCTGCACGATCGCCTCGAGTGCCTCCTGGCGGATCGCCTGCGCGAAGCGCTTGCGCACCATGGCGGGCGGCGCCTTTCCCTTGCGGAACCCGGGCAGCCGGACCTGGGACGCGTATCGCCGCGCCGCCTTGTCTTCGAAGGCCAGCACTGATTCCACCGGCACCGACACCTCGAGCAGGCGTTCGACGCCACCGCTCTTCTTCGTCGTGATCTGGATTTCCATACGCTCTGAAGATTAACCGATGGACGGGGCCCGCGCGCCTCGTCCGGGTGACGGGTCCCGCGCATCGCTCGTCGCATCTCTGCACGCGGCTGGAAGCTAATTCGTTGCCGGTGAGGCGACCAGAAAGGACCCGAAGTGGATGGCGACCCGATGCTCAGGACGTTGGCAATCATGTCGTTCCTGTTCCCGGCGACGGGATGCTACTACGCGATGATCGATACCGGCCGGCCGGAATCGGTGCGTACGGTGCAGGAGGGATGGGCGCCCGGTTACATGGGTGGGATCGTCGCACCGCGGCTCGGCAGGCTGGTCGAGCGGTGCCCGCACGGTGCGGCGCGCGTCGAAGCCCACCGCAGCCTGGCGAACCTCGCGGTCATGGCGCTGACCTTCGGTCTCTATGCGCCGACCACGGTCGAGGTCACGTGCGCCCTGGATCAGTCCCGGCCGACGGACGTGCCGATGCGGCGGGGGGCGTAAGGCCACCCGCGGACTGCTCCTCGATGTAGTCGCACGGGATTCGGCGGAGGCGCGGGATCTCGGCCGGCGGCATGCCTGGGCTTTGGGCCCGGTGATCCCGCTGACCCGGCGGCATGCCTAGGCGTTGGGCCCCGTGATCCCGCTGACCCGTCGGCATTCCACGATCGCCCCCTGCTGGGTCAGCTCGTGCGCCGGATCGCGGACCGTGCAGTGGTACGCGTCGCACCCCCAGGTGGCCGGTACGTAAACCACTACCTCCCAACCGTCGTCCGTCTGCTTCGCCGCACTCGAGCGCCCGAAGCACCCGGCGGATGTCGTGCGAGTCTCCGGCTGTGGCGTGGGCCCAGTGAGGCCGGCCGGTGACTCGTCACAGGCCAGGGCGGCACCGGCCGCGACGACCAGCGCCAGCGTCAGCGTCAGCTTCGATGCTGCAGGCATGATTGGTCTCCTCTCTCGCGGAGTGACATTGGCTCGCGGGCGGTGAATTTCCTGCGATCGCGAGTCGCGGTGGATGTCTGGAAAACTTCACCTGGGCCGACCGCGGCCAGCGCGCTGATGCGAAAGCCGGGACTCGAACCCGGATGGGTCGCCCCACAGGATCCTAAGTCCTGCGC
>CAYLPM010000452.1:0-4780 GCA_964385525.1 uncultured Gemmatimonadaceae bacterium | reverse complement strand
CCGATCAGCAGCGCGAGGAATCCGTCGCAGCACTGCTTCGGCTCCGACCGCACGCTGACACCGGCGGCAACGTACGGACCCCACCGCGACTGCCGGACCGGGTCGATGTGAAAGCGGCCGAGCAGGTCGACGCGGGCGCTGAAGCCGATCTCGTCGCCGGTGCCGCCGTCGACGCGCGCCACGCCGACGCCGCCGAGCACGGCGAGCCGCGCGTACGTTCCAAGCGGAAGGGCAAGGCCGCCTCCGAGGTGGGCGGCGTCGACGCCGCCGGCGAACACATCGAGCCGGGTCTCGAGGCGGGTCTCGGGACGCTGCTGCGCGTGCGCGGTGCCCGCGAAGGTGCCGAGCGCCACCAACCCGGCGAGCGATGCGCGCGCGCGGCGAGAGAGAGCCGCCTTCACGAGAGCAGGGCGGCGCCGGGAATCAATGCGCTCGCGCCTCCCACAGCATCACCGTGTAGTCGACGATCGCCCACACCGCCGCGAACGCCACGGCCACGACGAGCGGCGTCACGAGCGCCGGGACGATCAGCGCCGCAATGAGCGTCACGAACTGCAGCGTAGTGACGACCTTCCCGGCAAAGCGCGCCTTGAACTGCACCGGGCGCAGCCAGGTCACCACCCGGGCGACGAGAAAGCCGATCGCCGTCATGAGGTCGCGCGCGAGCAGGATGGCGAACTCGCCGGTCGTGAACAGACCCTCGAACAGCAGCGTCGTCATCGCCACGAACGCGAACACGCGGTCGGTGATGGGATCGAGCAGCGCGCCCCGTGCCGAGTCGATGTTGCGGCGGCGCGCTATCCACCCGTCGAGAAAATCGGTGATGCCGGCGGCGGCGATCAGGGCCACGCGAGCGGCCGGCGCCGGGAGCGCGATGAAGGCCGCGGCGAAGACGAGTCGCGAGAGCGAGATGACGTCGGGGAGGCTGAGACGCGCAGCCTGTATCATGGCCCTAAGCTACCGACGGCCTCGAGTGCTTGCCAGCACACGAGGGTCGCTCTAGCTTGGCACGTCCCACCATATCCCGAGGGTGCATGGCGCCGGTCACGGAGCTCCTGCGTGCCGTTCCGATCTTCAAGGGCCTCGATGACGGCGAGCTCGCGCGCGTCTCGGAGGTCTGTCGCGAGCAGACGTTCCAGCCCGGCGAGTACATCTTCCGGGAAGGTGAGGCCGGCAATCGCCTCTACCTGGTCGTAGAGGGCGAGGTGCGGATCAGCCGGCAGGTGCCGGGGAGCGGCGAGGAGGCGCTTGCGATCCTCAAGCCGGGCGCCCTGTTCGGCGAGATGGCCGTCTTCGAGCGGAGCGAGCGCTCGACCGATGCAATCGCCAACGGGGCGGTTCGCGCCATCACGATCGCGCGCACCGACTTCGATCTGCTGCTCGACTTCAATCGCGACATCGCCTACCAGGTGCTGTGGGCGGTCGTCCGGCGTCTGTCCACGCGGCTGCGGTCGACCAACGAGTCGCTGCGGTCGGTGCTCGCCATGTCCATGTTCTAGCGACATGGAAGCGGGCCAGCGGTTCGCGCACGTCGTCGCCGACTTCATCGGTGTTCCGGTCGCGCAGCTGCGCGATGCCTCGCTGCTGAGCGGACTGCTGGTCGCCGCCGCGGGCGCGGCGGGGCTGCCCGTGATCGGCACGCCGATCGTGCGCGAGCGCCACCGCGGCGGCGTCGCGGCGATTCTCCTGCTCGACGGCTGCCACCTCGCCGCCCACACCTTTCCCGAGCGCGGGCTCCTGCTGCTGGATGTCCTCGCCGGCGACGATCATCACGGTGAGCGCGCGCTCGACGTGTTCGCGCGCCGTCTGTCGGCGCGCGAGATACGCCGCGATGTGCGCATCCGCGGATGATGAGGCCGGCGCGGAGGGCTGTGTCGGCATCGCCTCGGGGCGGCCGGGTGTGAGCAGGCGGGCAGGGCCGCCGCGATGACCGAACCGGCGGCCGCCGCGTACGTCGTGGTCTCGGGCCTCATCATCGTCTGGAACACGCTCCGAGCTGGTCGCATCGCGAGCGCGCGCGCGGCGCCGAGAGTCTTCGTCGCGCTCTCGGCCCTGGGCGGTCTGCTGCTCGTCCCGGCGCTCCTGGTGCGTCTCGCCGCGGCCAACGCCCTGTACGCCCGGTCGATCGAAGCGATCGCCTGGATCTGGCCCGTCACGCTCGGCCTGTTCGCGGCGCAGGCAGTCTACGCCGCCGTTCGTCGACTGTCGCACCCGCTCGTCGCCGGACCGATCGCGGCGTACGACCTCCTGCTCTTCGTCGCGGCCTCGACCGAATACGCGCTCCTGGTCGGAGCGACGCCGTCCGAGTCCGTGCTCGCGGTGCTGGCGGCACATCGGAGCGTCATCTCGCTGCTCACCACACCCGCCGCGCTCGCGTCCACCGCGTACGTGCAGATCCCGCTTCTGGCGCCCGCGTTTCCGGCGCGGTGGAGCGTCAGCGTGGCGACCCGCGTGGTCGTCGCGACGCTCGCGATCGGCATCGTCGCTCTCACCGCCTCCGAGCTGCACCCCGGATATCGCGCGATCCGCAGCTACGCCCCGCTCGCCGATGATCCCATCCGCGAGCGGCCGGCCGGCGATCTCGCGATCGGCACCGAGCTCTTTCCGAGTCTGTCCTCGCTGCCGCCGCCGCTCGTCGTGCGCAACGATCTCGCCGTTGCGGACTCGCTCGGCGCAGAAGTGGTCAGCCTGACGCTCGAGCCGGCGGCGACGCGCCCCGCGGTGCTCGATTCCCTGCGTCGCGCGTTCGATGACCGTCGGCGCGGCGGCATGCTGCTCATCGTCACGCTGGGCTGGGCCCGCGGCCCGACGGACCTCTTCCGCCGCCGCGCCACGCTGGACGTCGAGGCCCGCGTGGCCGCGGTGCAACGGATCGCGCAGCGGCTGCAACCGGACTATCTCCTGCCCGCGCACGAGCCGTACGGCGCAGCCGCCCGCCTGCTGGGGCCTCTCCCACCCGAGCAGTGGCGCGCCTACCTCGAGGCCGCAGCGCGCGCGGTGGACGCGACCAACCGGGGCGTGCGGGTCGCTTACGCGGTGTCGGCCTACGAGGCGAGCGACAGCATGCTGTACGCGTGGGCGGCGAGCGCGGAGTCACCCCTCGACGCGGTGGGCTTCGTGTTGCGCCCGACGCGCGAGGGCGGTCGCTCGCTGACGGCGCGCATCCAGCGCGCGGAACGCTGGATCGATCTCGCACAGTCGCCAAAGGAGCACTGGCTGTTCGGTGTCGCGGGCCTGCCGATGGCGCACGGCGAGCGCAGCCAGCAGCTCGCGATTCAGGGAGCTCTCGCGTGGGCGACGCGTCTCGACGGCATGCGCGGCGTGATCATCGCCGGCGCCACGGACTACTCGATGGCCACGGGGCTGCGCAGCCCGCTCGGGCGCCTGCGGCCGGCACTCGCGCATGCACAACGCTCGGCCCGGCTCGTGCGCGAGACGGCGTCGGGGGACAGCGTCCTGCGGCCGGTCACGAGGTAGGCCTCCCCGCGAAGAGAGCTCGCGGGCGAGGCAGAACGAAGCCAGGTGGGACGTCTTCTCGTGGGCCCGCAGTGCGACCACTCACGCCGATCGTCCGGTTCCTCTCACGATCCCTTCCACCCGCCGCGATTCGTCGAAGTACTCCCGGGCCACCGCGAGAATGTCCTCCGCCGTGACCGCACGCACGCGATCCTCCACCGCATCGAGCTCTCCCAGCCCGCTGCCAAACAGCCACGCGTCGACCATCTCGCCGAGGACCGCGCCGCCGCTCTGCAGACGGATCGCGTGCGTGCCGATCGCGTACGTCTTCGCGCGCTCCAGCTCATCGTCCAACACGGGGCGCTCGCGCAGCTTCGCGAACTCCTCCAGTAGTCCCGCGCGCGCCAGGTCCTCCTGCTCGGGTGACGTCGCGATGTAGGCGCCGAACGCGCCCGCGAGCCGCCGCTCCATCGAGAACGCGTGCACGGTATAGGCGAGCGACCGCCGGTCGCGCAGCTCATCGAAGAAGCGGCCACCGAGCCCGCTCGCGATTCCCGCCAGCAGGTGCGCGGCATGGCGCGCGTCGTCGGTGCGCGTGGGCCCGGGAAACAGCAGCGTCAGCGCGGTCTGCGCCTTCTCCCGCGTCTCCACTCGCTGCACGAGCGCCGACGGCCAGTGCGCCGGCGGCAGCTCGCGTGGACGCGCGGCGCGCAGCTCGGAGAAATCCCGCGCCGCCAGCGCCGCCGCCGCATCGGCATCGACATCGCCGACGATCGCGATCACCATCGGCGCCTCGAGCACCCGGGTTCGATGCCACGCGCGGACCTGCTCCACGCCAATCGTGGCGAGCGTCTCCTCGGTGCCCATCGCCGACTGCCCGTAGGGATGCCCCGCGAACGCGCCCTCGGCCGCGAGGCGCATGGGATATCGATACATGTCGTCGCGCAGGAGCTCGAGATCCGAGATCGCGATCGCCCGCTCGGTCTCCAGCGCCTCCTCCGGAACCGTCGCGTGCTGCACCACGTCCGCGAGCAGGTCGAGCGCGGCCTGCACGTTCTTCGACGGCACCGACAGCGACCAGGCCGTGCTCTCCGTTCCCGCGGCGACCCCGATGCTCCCGCCGAGCAGCTCCGCATCCTCGGCGATCTGCGCCGCGGTCCGCGAGGCGGTGCCCTTGAGCATCGCGCGCACGAGCAGACCGCTCGTGCCCGCGGCCTCGGGCGGCTCGAGGCTCGCGCCGCCGAGCGCATGCACGCCCGCGTGCACCATTGGCGCTCCGGCACGCGCGCGGACGAGGATCGGCACCCCCCCGGGCGTGCGATAC
>CAYLPM010000451.1:0-2108 GCA_964385525.1 uncultured Gemmatimonadaceae bacterium | reverse complement strand
CGACGTACGGGTGCGCGGGCTCGAGGCGACTGTTCGGCGGCGCGACGCGGTGCTCGCGGCCGTCTACCACGCGGCCGCGCACTTCCTCGGTCCGGCCGACTGGGACCGGGACATCCGCGACGTTCTCGGCCGGCTCGGGAGCGCCGCAGAGGTGAGTCGCGTCCACCTGTTCGAGGAGTACCACGACGACGACCGCGGGGCGCTGCGTTCGCGGATGTGCCACGAGTGGGTGGCGGCCGGCGTGACTCCGCTCGCCGATCGCCCGCTGATCGGTGACATGGAGCTGGCGGCGGCCGGACTCGCGCGCTGGGAGATGCTCGGGCGGAGTGACGTAATTCACGGCCCGATCGCATCGCTGCCCCCTGGCGAACGGCAGTTCTTCGCCGCGCTCGGCATCGGGTCCATCGCGGTGATGCCCGTCTACGCGGGCGACAGCCGGTGGGGCTTTGCCGGCTTCACCCACGACTCGATCGGCCGGGAATGGTCGCGAGCCGTCCTCGCGGCGCTGCAGGCGGCCGCCGCGACGCTCGGCGCGGCCATCTACCGGAAGCATACCGAGGAACAGCTGCGACAGAGCGAGGAGCGCTACCGCCGGCTGACTGAGGCCGCGGTCGAAGGTGTGCTCATTCACGACCAGGGTGTCGTGCTCGAGGCCAACCCGGCTTGTGCGCGGATCTTCGGGTACGAGCTTCACGAGCTGGAAGGGAGAAACCTGCTCGACCTCATCCCCACGCCGGAGTCGCGCGAGGTGATCCTCCGGCACATGCGCTCCGGCTCCAGCGAGTCCTACGAGGTAACGGGTCGCCGGAAGGACGGGTCGCTCGTCATCGCGGAGCTCACGGCGCGCGCCACGTTCTATCGCGGCAAGGCGGTCCGCGTCGCGACGATCAACGACGTGACCGTGCGCCGCCAGGCGGAGGAGGAGCTACGCCGCCGCGAGGCGCAACTGGCCGAGGCGCAGGCGATCGCGCATGTGGGCAGCTTCGTCTGGGACTTCGCGAGCAACAGGCTGGAGGGGTCCGACGAGCTGTATCGGATCTACGGATTCGAGCCGGCCACCGCGATGGCGCCCGATGCCATTCTCGCGCGGGTGCACCCCGAGGACGCGGAGCTCGTTCGGCGGACGATCGACGAGGCCGTTCAGCATGGGACGTCGTTCAGCGTGGAGCACCGGATCGTGCGGCCGCCGGACGACGTCCGGATCTTTCGCGTCGAGGGTCGCGTCGTCGTGAGCGACGCCGGCGTGCCGGTCCAGATGATCGGGGCCGGCCAGGACGTCACGGAGCAGCGGGACGCGGAGACCGTGGCCCGCCGGTTGATCGAGGAGCGGGCGGCGCGGGCGGCGGCGGAAGCGGCCGAGAAGCGCGCGCGATTCCTCGCCGAGGCCAGCCGACTGCTCTCCGGCTCGTTCGACTACCACACGACGCTGGCCACACTCGCCCGCCTGGCCGTGCCGTCGCTCGCCGACTACTGCACCGTGGACGTGAGCGACACGCCGGGCACGTTCGCCCGGCTCGGCGTCGCCCACAGCGACCCGGTCAAGGAGCAGCTCGTCCGCGACATCGCGCACTACACCTTCGGTCCGAGACCGCGCGCCCACCCGATCGTGCAGGTGCTGACCGAGGGTACGCCGGTCCTGATGTCCGAGATCACGCGGGAGATGCTCGAGGCGTCCGCGGCCGACGAGACGCATCGGAGCCTGCTGTACGAGATCGGTCCGAGATCGCTGGTTTCGGTTCCGCTCCTCTCGTCGGGCCGGATCCTGGGCGCCGTCACGCTCGTCATTGCCGAGTCGGAGCGCCGCTACGGCCCCGACGACCTCGCGCTCGCCGAGGAGCTGGCGCGACGCGCGTCGCTCGCGGTCGAGAACGCGCGGCTGTTTGCCGCCGCCGAGCAGGCGACGCGCGCGCGTGACCACATGCTCGGCGTCGTCGCGCACGACCTGCGCAACCCTCTCGGCACGATCCTAATGGCGGCGCAGATGCTCGAAGACGTCGTGGCACAGGACTCCACCGCGCGCAGCCAGGTCAGGATGATGCGGCGGGCGGGCGAGCGAATGAACCGGCTCATCCAGGACCTGCTCGACCTCAAGCGCATCGAGCATGGAC
>CAYLPM010000450.1:0-2214 GCA_964385525.1 uncultured Gemmatimonadaceae bacterium | reverse complement strand
CCCCTTGCCTGACCTCCAGCACATCGATCTGTTGCCTGATCTTCCCCGACGCGAACGGCACCCGGCCCAGGCTCGACACCTCGAGCCCGAGCTTCTTGCACTCGGCGCGGAAAGCCGGCGCCGCGAGCCGGCCGGGATCGGCGATCATTCCGCGCCCCGTCGGCGAGATCGTGCGGGCGAGCATGTCCGCGACCAACTGGGCGTAGGGCCGCTCGTAGAGCACGTCCGCCCCGACCACCACATCGAACGTCCCGAGATCGTCCGGCGGCGCGCACCAGTCCAGAATCCTCGTCGCGGGATCGACGCCGGTGTTGCGCGCGACGTTCACGCGCGTGAAGCGGAGCGCATCCTCGTAGTAGTCGGTCTCGAGCACCTCGAACCCCGCAAGCACGGCGGCCGTCGCGACCAGACCGACGCCGCAGCCGAGCTCGAGGAGCCGCAGCCCTTCACCACGCAACCCGCTCAGCCCTTCCGCGAGCATCACGCCCGACGGCCACAGCTCTGCCCAGTAGGGCAGCCGCTCATCGCGCGCGAAGTCCGCCTCGTCGATCAGGTCTTCGGCCGACCGCGGATGAACCAGCTCCAGCACGCGGTCGGTGAGCGTGAGTCGCGTTCGCGCGGTGACGAATCGGCGCTCGAGCTCGGACTCCAGTCGATCGATGGCCGGCAGTCTCACGCGCCGCCCGGCAATGCCGCCGGCGAGTCGAGCCACATCGCATCCTCCACCAGGATGAGCGCGTTCAGCTCGCCCCCGGCGTCCGTGCGGGCGCGATCCTCCGGCACGATCAGCAGCGCGTTTGCGCGGGACATCGACGTGAGGATTCCCGAGCCCTGTGGCCCGGTGAGGCGCGCCGTGAGCGACCCGTCCGCGTGTGCCGTCACGATCGCGCGCAGGAAGTGCGTGAGCTTCGCGCCGATCGTCACGGACTCCTCCAGCGTCACCCGGACGGGTCGCCGGAAAAGCAGCCTGTGGCCGAGCATCTTCCGGATGGCCGGCCTGACGAACAGCTCGAACGTGACCATCGCCGACACCGGGTTTCCCGGCAGTCCGATCCACGGTGTACCGCGGAGGATCCCGAAGCCGAGCGGTGCGCCGGGACGCATGCGCACCTTCCAGAACATCATCTCGGCGCCGAGCGACTCGAGCACGTCGCGCGTGTAGTCGAACTCGCCCACCGAGATTCCGGCGGACGTGATGATCAGATCGCACCCCGCGGCACGCGCGAGTCCCGCGCGCAGCGCGTCCGGCGTGTCCTCGACGAAGCCGAGATTCACCGGATCGCCGCCGGCGTCTCGCACCAGCGTCGTGAGCGTATAGCCGTTGGACGAGACGATCTTGCGTCCCTCGAGCGCCTCGTGGAACCGGTCGAGGTCCACGAGCTCGTCGCCCGATCCGAGGATCGCCACGCGCGGACGACGCACCACATCGACCGACGCGTACCCCATGGATGCGAGCACGCCGACCTGCGCGGCCCCGAGCACCGTGCCCGCTTCGAGCGCCGTATCCCCGGTATGCAGATCCTCGCCGCGCGGGCGCACGTTGCGGCGCGCGTCACGTCCCGCCCGGATCTCGACGCGATCGATGCCGCCGTCGGTGTCCTCGACGCGCACCACCGTGTCGGCGCCTTCCGGCAGCGGTGCGCCGGTCATGATGCGCATGGCCTCGCCCGCGCGCAGCTCGCGCGAGGGAAACGCGCCCGCCGCGATCGTCTCGACGACGGGAAGGTGCACCGGCGCATCGGCGCTCGCGTGCTCGACGTCATCGCCCAGCACGGCGTAGCCGTCCATCGCCGAGTTGGTCCACGGCGGGATCGTGACCGGGGAGACGGCGTCGGCGGCGAGAACGCGTCCCGCCGCCTCGAGCAGCGACACGCGCTCGGCCGGGAGCGGCCGGATCGCCGAGGTGATCCGGCTCGCCGCCTCGCCGACGCTCAGCACCTAGCGCCCGAGCCGCAGCGCCGCGAGCTGCGCGCCGATCGAGTTCGAGACCGCGTCCACGTCGCGCAGCGGCACGGTGAAATTGTTGGCGAGCGTGCTGAAGATCAGCAGGCGGCCGTCGGCGGTCGTGACGTAGCCGGACAGCGCGCGTGCCTTGTCGATCGTCCCCGTCTTCGCGCGGACGTTCCCCTCCGCCGGCGTGCCGCGCATGCGCGATTCGATCGTCCCGTCCACGCCGGCGATCGGCAGCGCATCGTAGAAGATCTGGAACTCCGG
>CAYLPM010000449.1:0-2643 GCA_964385525.1 uncultured Gemmatimonadaceae bacterium | reverse complement strand
CCCATCCGCCACCGCCCGCGCCAACCCTCGCAGCGACTCGGCTCTCACCCGCGGGATTCCGATGCCGGCCAGCAGGCCGATCGACGCATCCGCGACGCGTGCGGCCGAGGGGGAGAGACGGGTGAGTGCCGGATCGTCGGTAGCGACAGGGTCGCCCATCGTGGCAATGAGGCGTCCGGAGAGCGTCGTCGCGCCACGTACGGTGATCTGTTGCCCTAGCATCGCCCGCCACGCGAGCTCGAAGCCATCCACGGCGCCAGGCAGTCGGAGCCCCGGTGTGCGGCGCACGAGACGGTCGAGTCCACCGTGCGCGAGGTGCGTGTCGATCTCGAGCGGTGACGCGTCGAGATCGAACAGCCCGCGGAGCCTGGCGAGTAGCGGCATGAGCACCGGGAGGAGCGAGACGGTCAGCTCGACGCGCAGAGTGCCAGGCTGGCCGTCCTGCGCACCGCGCGTCTCCGGGTTCTTCCGGATCGATGCCGCGCCGGAGCTGTCGTTCGGTCGTCTGCGCGCCGGGCGGGAGGCCGTCGGCCCGACCCTGACCCAGCCGACGTGACCGTCGATCCGGATCGTCCGCGAGTAGCGATCGCCCTCGACGTGTTCGACTCCCGGGATCGCGCGCGCGGCGAGAAAGCCGAGCAGCTCCGCCCAGGCGAGTGGAGGCCGGTAGGAGAGTGTCAGCGAGACCGTCTCGGTGATCGATGTACCGAACGGGATAGTCTCGGCGCCCACGGTGGATGCGCCGTTCGCGCCGTTCGCGCCGTTCGCACCGTTCGCACCGTTCGCACCGTTCGCACCGTTCGCACCGTTCGCACCGTTCGCACCGTTCGCGCGGGCGACGGTCGATGTCGCGTTCGCGACCGGCACCACCACACGCCGCAACGCCGATGGACTCAACCGATACCGCTCGAGGAACAGCGCGTTGAATCGCCGCACGCTCCGGAACCCGCTCGTGTACGCGACCTGCGTGACAGGTAGCGCCGTGTCCGACAACAGCCGCTTCGCGAGGAGCAGCCGGCAGGTCTGCGCCAGCTCCACCGGCGTCACGCCGATCTCACGCTCCACGACCCGGCGCAACTGCCTGCCACCCACGCCGAGCTGCCGCGCGAGCTCGTCGACGCCGCCGTCGTTGAGCGCGCCGGCGGAGATACGTTGCACCGCCTCGCGCGCGAGCCGCATTGACGAATCCACGCTCGCGTGCCCCGGTGCCAGCTCCGGCCGACAGCGCAGACACGGCCGGAATCCCGAGCGTTCAGCGGCAGCGGCGTTGGAGAAGAAGCGGCAGCGGTCGCGGCGAGGCGTACGGGCGCGGCAGACGGGCCGGCAGTAGATCTTCGTCGACGTCACGCCGACGAAGAAGACGCCGTCGAAGCGGACGTCGTGGGCCGCGAGGGCACGGTAGCAGCTGTCGCGATCGGGGATCATGGGCGGAAGTCTAAACCCCGCCGCCGGGGCGCGCTCGCCGTTTTCGGACATCGAGATCGGGGGGCTCGGGAGGCCGGATCCTGGGGCCCGGTCGCCCGGAAAAGGGGCATTGTTCCTCCGAACCGCCGCGGCGCCAGCCGGTCGATCATGGCGTCCGGCGAAACCGACCGGCAGATTCGTGGGCAGCCCGGAGCGCAATGTCATCGATCTCGTACGAGCAACGTCTGCCGTCGCCTGCACTCGCGTCACACGTCGAGTGCTACTGGACGCTGCGCGGCCGAGCGATGCCGGAGGATGCTGCGGATCACGGGGCGGAGCGCGTCCTGCCCGACGGCCGCGTCGAGATCGTGTTCAACTGCGGTGGAGCGGTGGTCCAGACGCGGGATGGCGTCGCGCACCGGCAGCCGGCGACGCTGCTCGTGGGCCCGACGACGCGCGCGGTGCTCATTCGCCCGACCGGAGCGCTGCACATGGTCGGCATCCGTCTGCGGCACGGCAGCGCGCCCGCCGTGCTCGGCGTGCCGGCCGCGCCGTTGACGGACACGATGCACTCCCTCCACGATGTCGCGACGTTTCCATCATCGTTTCGCGAGCAGCTCGCCGAATCGGTGAGCTTCGCGATGCAGATCGCGATCATCGAGCGTCAACTGATGGCCCGTCTCGCGCGTGCGCGACTCGTCGCGTCCCGTTCGACGTCGATCGCGGTCGCTCGGATTCTTGCGAGCGAGGGCGCGATCGGCATCGCGCGCGTCGCCACCGATGCGGGTCTCAGCACCAGGCAGCTGGCGCGTCGATTCGGTCAGGATGTCGGCGTGGGACCGAAGCTCCTGTCCCGCCTCGCCCGCTTTCATGCCGTGCTGCGACTGGTCGAAACCGAGGGGCCGCCGACGCTCGCGTCCGCGGCGGCGCGTGCGGGGTATGTCGACCAGTCGCATCTCGTGCGCGACTTCCGTGAGTTCGCCGGCCTGACGCCATCGGCGTACTTCCGGTCGCATCACCAGCTCACGACGTTCTTCCTCGAGCTCGAGCCGGCCGAAGGCAGCCGCGACGCGTGGGCACCGCCGTCCGGCACGGCGGGAGCGCGCGGCGACCGATGAGCGTCTCGCCTGTCCTGCGCCGACCGATGAGCGACTCGCCTGTCCTGCGCGAGCCTACATGCCGTCGCAGTTCACCCTTCCCATTCGCCACTCGATCCGGCGCGGACCGGACGACCCCGGC
>CAYLPM010000448.1:0-2192 GCA_964385525.1 uncultured Gemmatimonadaceae bacterium | reverse complement strand
CCTCGAGCTCGCGATCCTCACGGTGCCGGAAGACCAGCGCGTTCAGCCGTTCGCGGAGCTCTGAAAGGAGTCTCACGTGGCGCCTCCTTCCGACCTCAACACCCAGTTCACCGCGCGGTACGCCCTCTCCCAACTCGCCTTCTCCGTCTCGAGTTGCTGCGCCCCTGAACGAGTGAGCAGGTAGTAGCGCGCGCGGCGGTTGTTGGTCGTCGTTCGCCACTCCGAGCGGATCCAGCCTTTGCGTTTCATGCGCTGGAGCGCCGGATACAGCGAGCCCTGGCTCACCTGGAACGCCTCGCGGCTCATCTGCTCGATGCGTTGCGCCAGCCCCCAGCCGTGCATCTGCTCGAGAGTGAGCGCCTTGAGCACCATGAGCTCGAGCGTACCCGCGAGCAGCTCCCCGGACCGATCGGACACCGGCGTGCCTCCTTCAGAGTATCTGAAGAACAGGCTACGACCTCTTCTTCAGATTGTCAACAGGAAGCGCGGGCGTTCTGATTCATTGACGCCGCCACCGTGCCGGTGCTTTCAGCCCGGCGTCTACTGTGGCATCCGCGGCCTACCGGCGCCGCGGGGGACAGAGGTCCTCGCTTCGCGCGAGTGCGATCGATCCTGGCCGCGCGGGGGCGGATGTCGCGTGGAGCCACGCGTGCCATTCGGCCTCCACCCGAGACGCATTTCTGCCGTATGCGCGCTCGAACGCGACTGGACCGTCACGCCAGAGCAGGCGAAAACGATCGTTGCCGTACTTCTCGAGCAGGTACTGCACGAGGCTCCCAGCCTGCAGGTAGGCCGCCAGGTCATCCTGCCGGTAGAAGGCATTCACGAGCGTGTCCAGCGGTAGCAACCCCCGCTCGGCCTGCCATTGCGCTGCCATGCCCCGGTACGAGTACGTCACGTAGAGGTCTTCAGCCGCGGCCGCGAGTCCTTCGCGAAGCCAGCCCCCCTGCTCGAACAGCTCTCGATCCGTGGGCGGATGCGGGTCCCCGTCGGGTCCGAGCGGATTCCCCCAGAGCAGCAACGACACCGCGTGCATGATCTCGTGCCGAAAGACGGGCCGGCACTCCGGTCGCGCGACGACCGCGACGCTCTTCCCGGCGGGATCGGCCCATCCGCCGTAACCAGTGCCTATCACGGCTTCGAGATCCTCGCGCGATCCGAGAGCGAACACCCGCAGGTGGGCGGGATACCGCGGTTCGCCGAGCATGGTGAGCGCGTGAGCAATGGCAGCTTTCACCTCGTCCCGATATTGCGACGCGCGCCCCGCCGCGAAGCTGCCACGTGGTACGTAGAGCGTGATTCCCGCGGACGGAACGGAGTCCCAGACGAATCGCGTATGCGCGAGCGCGGAGTCGCCAAAGTCTACTGGCGAGCCCTGATCGCCCGTCGATGGACACGCGGCGACCAACAGAGGCGTTGCAGCGACGATGGCAATGGTCAGGTGAGATCGGCTCACGGCAAGCAAGCGTCGGTCGAGAGTGCGGCCTGAGCGTCGGAGGCGTTCCCCTTCAGCGTCGGCCCGTCGGTCCGACGCAGAGTTCAGCCGCGACATCGCTCATGGACACATGGACAACTGAAATCGGCGGCGGAAACGTCACATTGGTCTCGAAGCTTGCCGAGCCTCGTCGCGTCACCGTGCCCGAGCAGCAGATGCTCGGTGCCGGCACGGCGAATGCCGTCCATGGCTACGGGCCCGTCAGCTTCGGCAATTCGTCACCTGTCGATTCGTTGAGCGTTGCTCGAATCGACGGCCTGCAGGAGATCGAGGACGGCCTCGGTCATGATCGAACGCTGTTCAGCGGCGGATATTCGCGGCCGTCTATCCAGCGGCTGGAAGCCGTACCAGCCGAACTGCGAGTGATTCCCGCCTTCCACCCAGACCCAGCGCGTGTGGGCCGGAAGAAGATCCGCGTTCTGTTCGACCTCTTCGGGCGACGCGAGTCCGTCGCGTGTACCCACGATCTTCGTGACGGGTACATCGAGCCCGCTCAGGTCCACATCACGAGGGTGAGACGTGCCGATCAGCACTACGCCGGCGAGCCGCGGCTCCCGGGCCGATAGTGCCGAAGCCACCACGCCACCGCGGGAGTGGCCTCCGAAGATCAAGGGATGGGCCTCGGGAATCGAGGACAGCACTGCTGCAATCCGCGTCCGGAGATCAGGGGACTCGGCACCTCCAAACGCACCGCGAC
>CAYLPM010000447.1:0-10371 GCA_964385525.1 uncultured Gemmatimonadaceae bacterium | reverse complement strand
CGAACGCGAGATGGCGGTGCGGCTCGCCCTCGGCGCGCGGCGCGGCCGGCTGGTGCGGCAACTGCTCACGGAGAGCGGCGTGCTCGCGCTCGCGGGCGGCATCGCCGGCATCATCCTCGCCATCTGGATGGTGGAGGGGCTCGCGGCGCTCGCGCCGGCGATCGCCGGCAACGGATGGCAGCTCGACGGCGCCGCGCTGCGCGTGGACGGCTCCGTGCTCGCGTTCGCGATGGCGCTCTCGCTCGGCACGGGCGTGGTCTTCGGCGTCGTGCCGGCGATCCAGAGCACCCGGGCGTCGCTCGGCGATGTCCTGCGCGAGGGGGCGCGCGGCAGCGGCGCGGGTCAGTTGGGGGCGCGCGTGCTCGGCACGCGAAGTCTGCTCGTCATGGCCGAGGTGGCGCTCGCGATAGTCCTGCTCGCCGGCGCGGGACTGGTCATGCGCAGCTTCGCGCGGCTCACTGCGGTCGACTTCGGCTTCCGTGCCGAGAACGTGCTGACCGTGCGACTCTCGCCGTCGGCGCGGCAGCTCCCGTTCGAGCAGGCTGCGCCGTTCTACGAGCGCGTGCTGGCGGAGGTCGCGGCGATGCCGGGCGTGCAAGCCACCGCCATCACCCAGTGTCTTCCACTCCGCACGGGCTCGTGTTCGGCGAGCGCCGTCCTGGGCAAGGACGGCCGGCCGGCCGACCCGGCCGAGCAGATCGACATCGGCGTGCAGACCGCGAGCCCGGAGTTCCTAACGGCGATGGGGGTGGACCTGAAGCGCGGCCGCTTCTTCACGGCGGCGGACGCGTTCGGGCGCCCGCCGGTGGTCGTGCTCAACGAGACGGCGGCGGCGCGGATGTGGCCCGGCGAGGATCCGATCGGGCGCACGCTGCAGGTGGGCGTGCCGCTGTTCGACGGCACGACCTTCGGTGAGGTGATCGGCGTCATCGCGGACGTTCGCTACGGCCAGCCGGAGGACGCGCCGAGCGCCGACGTCTATCTCTCGGCCGTGCAGGCGCCGAATCCGGGAGCGACGCTGGTCGTTCGCTCGACCGGTGATCTCCAGACGCTCGTGCCGGCGATCCGCGACATCGTGCGCCGGTCGAATCCGAACATTCCGCTGTACGACATCCGCACGATGGAGGAGCGGCTGGACGGCGCGCTTGCGCGCGCCCGATTCAGCTCCGCGATGCTGGCCGTGTTCGCCGCGTGCGCGCTGCTGCTGGCGGCGATCGGCCTGTACGGGGTCATGGCCCATGCGGTGGCACAGCGCACGCGCGAGATCGGCATCCGGATCGCACTGGGCGCCGAGCGTCGCGCGGTCGTTGGCGGCGTACTCCGGCAGGCGATGACGCTGGTGGCCGCGGGCGTGCTGGTGGGACTCGGCGCGGCCTTTGCGTTTTCGCGCGTGCTCGGCGGCATGCTCTACGAGACGTCGGCCGCCGACCCGGCGACGTACGTCACGATTCCGCTCGTGCTCGCCGTGGTTGCGCTGGTGGCGAGCGTCGTGCCAGCCTGGCGCGCCGCCCGCATCGAGCCGGCTACGGCATTGCGCTACGAATGATCCGGTACGAGACTGGGAGAGGAGCATCTCGACATGGCCAGTGTTCAGTCGTCGGTCGTCAGCGACGGCGCCCCACACTGCATTGCACTGATCACTGACGGCTGAGCACCGCCCACTTCGATGTTGTCGTTCGCCCTCGATTCCTTCGACACGAGATGATGTCAATGACGCAGCCCCTGACCGCCGATCCCGCCCTGCAGCTCACGCACCTGCTGTCGCTGCACAACCTCGAGAAGGCCATCCCGGCCGGGGGCGGCACCCTCTACCTGCTGCGTCGGATCAACGTCGACATCAAGCCGGGCGAGTTCGTGACGATCATGGGGCCGTCCGGCGCCGGCAAATCGACGCTGCTCGGCATCCTCGGCATGCTCGACCATGCGTGGACGGGCGAGTACTGGTTCGTCGGACAGCCCGTGCACAAGCTCAAGCCGAAGGACCGGGTCGCGCTCAACAAGCGCTACATCGGCTTCGTGTTCCAGCAGTATCACCTGCTGGATGACCTGACCGTCGCGGAGAACCTCGACATCCCGCTGTCGTACCGCGATGTGAAGCGGCACGAGCGCGAGGCGATCGTCGCCGATACGCTCGACCGGTTCCAGATGGTGGGGAAGAAGGATCTCTATCCACGGCAACTCTCGGGCGGTCAGCAGCAGCTCGTCGCGGTGGCGCGCGCCGTGATCGCGAACCCGAAGCTCATTCTCGCGGACGAGCCGACCGGGAACCTGCACTCCTCGCAGGCGCGGGAGATCATGCAGCTGTTCAAGAAACTGAACGATCAGGGCGCGACGATCATCCAGGTCACGCACTCCGAGGAGAACGCGAAGTTCAGCGATCGCGTGATCGAGTTGCGCGACGGCTGGGTGGTGACATGAAGTTCGGACGCCGGCGCGGGTCGTGACTCGAGCATCCGACGCCATGGCGGGTGGTGGAGGGCTTCCCACATCCGGCTGGCATGTGCGCGAACCGCGGAGGTCACGCGACATTGGACCGCAGAGGAACGCAGAGAAACTGAGAGGAACGCAGAGGACGGCACACCGGTCGGACGTCGCCCGCGACGAGCCCGGATGACTGCTTTGGAACGGCCTCGGGAAGCAATGGCTTCCCGAGGTCGTTCATCCAATCATTCCGGGCTCGTGGTGGTCGGGAGCTCCTTCGGTGTGCAGTCCTCTGCGATCCTCCGCGCCCACCTCTGCGATCCTCCGCGGTTCACCGCAGTTCCACCTGCCATTGGAAAGCGGCGGAATCAGTCCACTCGTGACTCGAGGGTCAGGCGCCGCCGCGGGTGGGGGTGGTGACTCGAGCATCAGGCACCAGCTCCGGCGCGCCGCTGGCCGGCGTGGACGCGGCCTGCGCCGGGCACGAGCGAGCCGGCGAATCGGGGATGCCGTTCGAACGTCGCGGCCTGAGGGGCGCGCCGGAAAGCGCGATCCTGCCGTCCCGCGCCATGAACGGGACGCCCAGCCGGCCGTAGAAGATGACGCGAGGGCGGACTACGGACGTCCCCTGCACGCCGGCAGCAGCCGGACGCGTCGTGTCGCGCCGGACATCCTCCGCGGCACTCCCGCGATCGCTCGCGCCGTGTGCGAGCGCCGCGATCGAGCAGACCACGAGCGCGTGCACGGCGATTCGGTTCATTCCCATTCGACCCTCCGTTGACGACTCGAAACGCGCGCGAACGAGAGCGCGTGCGCCGCCACCCCGTTCCCCACTACGCTCACGACATCCGCACGGTTTCCCACCTGTTCGAATCCGGACAGCCGATCCCGAAAGTGGTCACTTCCGATTCCGGCAGGACACCGACGCCGTGTTGCAAGTCGTTGCCCAGGCGATCGTTGTACGTCGCCAACTCCGGCACGTCTCTTCCCTTCGCCGACAGTGAAGGCAGCACTCGTGCCGATGCTGTCGAGCTCCTTCCCGACCGGAGGAACCGTGGATACGCTCTGGACCGACATGCGGTACGCACTGCGCCAGCTTCGCCGCGCGCCGACCTTCTTTCTCGTCGCGGCGCTCACCCTGGCGCTCGCGATCGGCGGCTCCACGGCGATCTTCAGCATCGTGCACGCGGTCCTGCTTCGGCCATTGCCGTTCCCCGAGCCGGAGCGACTGGTGCGGCTCTACGAGACGTACGGCCCGGACCGGCTTCCAAGCGCGATCGCGCCGACGAATTTCCTCGACTGGCGGAACGAGAGTCGATCGTTCGAGGGGATGGCGATGGTCCAGGAGACGTCCTTCACCCTGACCGGACACGGTGAGGCCGAGGAGCTTCTGGCGGCGCGTGTGGGGCCCAGCTTCTTCGAGATCCTCAGGATGCCGCCGCTGCACGGCCGCGCCTTCGCGCCCTCGCACGAGCAGCAGGGAAACCATCGCGTGGTCGTCCTCTCGCACGGGGCATGGCAGCGCCGCTTCGGCGGCGATCCGGCCTTGCTCGGCAGTACGCTGCAACTGGATGGCGAGACGTACGAGGTCATCGGGATCGCGCGCCCCGAGATCGAGTATCCCGCCGATGCGGAAATGTGGACGCCGTTCGCGTTCGAGCTCGCGGACATGCTGACGCAGCGCGGTGCCCACTACGTGGACGCGATCGCGCGACTCCGCCCCGGCGTCACGATCGCGCAGGCGGACGCCGAGCTCCGCACGATCTCGGAGCGGCTCGCGCGCGAGTTTCCGCGCAGCAACGACGGCTTGAGCGCGCAGGTGCTGGACCTGCGCGAGTCCCATGTGGGCAGTCTGCAGCGACCGCTGTTCGTCCTGCTCGGCGCCGTGGGACTCGTGCTGCTCGTGGCGTGCGCGAACGTCGCCGGCCTCATGCTGAGTCGCTCGATCCCGCGTGAGCGCGAGCTCTCGATCCGGACGGCGGTCGGCGCGACCCGCGGCCGATTGGTCCGGCAGCTGCTCACCGAGAGCGTGCTGCTCGCGTTTCTCGGCGTCGGCGGAGGCATTCTGCTCGCGTCGTGGGGGACGGATGCGCTGGTCGCGCTTCGTCCGCGCGACATCCCACGACTCGAGGACGCGGGGCTGAACGGTACGGTGCTGGCGTTCTCTGCGTCGCTCGGCGTACTCACCGCATTCCTGTTCGGGCTGCTGCCCGCGCTCCAGACCGCGTCGCGCATCGATTTGGCGGGGGCACTCCGCGAGGGCGGCAGCGCGGTGCTCTCGCATCGCCGCGGCAACCGCCTGCGCGCGACGCTCGTCGTGGGAGAGCTGGCGCTCTCCCTGATGCTGCTCGTGGCCGCGGGGCTGCTGATGCGGAGCTTCCTCCGCCTGAACCAGGTGGACCCCGGCTTCGACCCCGCCCGGGTGATCACCTATCGCCTCTCGCTGCCGGGCGACCGCTACGCGGACCCGGCCCGGCGCGTGGCGTTCGCCGACCAGCTCATCGAGTCCGCGCGCGGCATCCCAGGCGTCGAGCACGCGGGCGTCGTGTTCGGCATTCCGATGAGCGGGTTCTCGTACGTGATCACGCTGAACGCAGTCGATGGTCGGGTGCTCGAGCAGGACGCGAGCACGCCGAGCCTGCAGGTGCGCATCGTGACGCCGGACTACTTCGAGACGATGGGCATGCGGCTGCAGCGGGGTCGGGGCGTGCAGTCCGCGGATCGGCTCGGCTCCACTCGCGTCGTCGTCGTGAACGATTCGGCGGCGAAGCTGCTGTGGCCGGGCGAGGATCCGCTCGGTCGCTCGCTGGAGCTCGGGACGCGCTTCATCAGCGGCGGCGATCGCGCCGGCGGCGAGGTCGTCGGCGTCGTCGCCGACACGCGCGACTTCGGACTCGGGCGGGAGGCCCGTCCGACCGTTTTCCTCCCCTACGCGCAGAATCCGGCCGGCGGCATCGGAATGGCCGTGCGGGCGCGCGGCAACGAAGCGGAGCTCGTGCCCGGGCTCCGCGCGCGGCTCGCCGAGCTCGATCCGGATGTCGCCATGTACCAGATCCGCACCATGGAGGAGCGCATCTCTGAGTCGGTGGCGCGGCCGCGCTACTACACGGTCCTGCTCGGACTCTTCGCCACGGTCGCGCTCGCGCTGGCGGTCATCGGCGTGTACGGCGTGGTCGCTTTCGCCGTCTCGCAGCGCACGCGCGAGATCGGCATCCGCATGGCTCTCGGCGCGCGTCGGTCGCGGGTGTTGCGCGAGGTCATGCGGCGCGGGCTCGTGCTCGCCGGAGCGGGGCTCGCCACGGGGCTGCTCGGCGCGTATGCCGGCACGAGCGTGCTCGAGAATCTGTTGTACGATGTGGAAGCCTTCGATCCGCTCACCATCGGCGCCGTGGCCGCCGTGCTGGCGACGGCCGCGCTGCTCGCGAGCTATCTGCCGGCGCGGCGCGCGTCACGGGTTGATCCGATCGTGGCGCTGCGCTCGGAATGACGATTCGATCCAGAACGAGGCTCAGACGGAGTGGGTTCATGGACACCCTCGCGCAGGACCTTCGCTACGCCATTCGCCAGCTCGTCCGGTCGCCGGGCTTCACGATCGTCGCGCTCGTCACGCTCGTACTGGGGATCGGGATCAACACGACGGCATTCAGTCTGGTCAACGCCGTGCTGTTCCGGCCGCTCCCGGTGGAGGAGCCCGACCGTCTGGTGCGCATCTACACGAGCGAATGGGAGCGCAGCGGCATTCCGAGCCGCTTCTTCGGCTCCTCATCGTATCCCGACGTCGTGGACCTGGAGGCGGGGCTCCGCGACGTCGTGACGGGGCTGGCGGCCTACGAGACCGCGAGACTTGGCCTCGCCGGCAGTCCGGATGCGGCGATGCTCTCGACGGCGTTCGTCGGCGGCGACTTCTTCGAGGTCTACGGCATCCGCCCGACGCGCGGCCGAGGCTTGCAGCCCGCGGAGACGTCGGCGAGCGCGGCGGGCAACGTCGCCGTCGTGACCGAGGGGTTGTGGCACACCCAGCTCGCGCGGGATCCCGGCGTGCTGTGGCGCTCGATCACCCTCGCTGGCGAGCAGTTCACGATCGTCGGCGTGGTGCGTGATGACGTGCTCGCGCCTCTCCAGGATGCTGGTGTCGACGTCATCCTGCCGCTCGCCGCCTTCCCGCGGATCTTCGTGCAGCCGGGGCTCATGGAGGGTCGCGCGGAACGCTGGCTCTCTGTCCTCGGGCGCCTCCGGCCCGGCACCTCCGTCGAGCGCGCCCAGGCGGCGCTGGCGACGGTCACGCAGCGCATCGGCGCAGAGCATCCGGCCGAGAGCGGTGATCGCCGCTACACGCTCCAATCCGCCTCCACGCTGATCGGCTTCGCCGGCGGGAGCGCGGAGGACATTCGCGTCATGGCGGTCTCCGTGATGGCGGTGGTCGGGCTCGTCCTCCTCATCGCCGGCGCGAACCTCGCCAACCTCCTGCTCGCTCGCGCGTCGCGCCGCGGGCGCGAGATCGCGATTCGCCTCTCGCTCGGTGCCGGCCGCGGCCGCGTCGTGCGCCAGCTGCTCACGGAGAGCCTGGTGCTGTCGCTCGTCGGTGGCGTCCTCGCCTCGTTGCTCGCGTTCTGGGCCGCCGACGCGTTGCGACTGTTGCCCCTCCCGGCCGGCATCCTCCCGACGGTGGATGCGCGGGTGCTCGTATTCACAGCCCTCGTGGCGATCGCGGCAGGCATTCTCTTCGGCCTCGCACCGGCCCTGCGCGGCACGCGCACCGAGCTCGCGCACGTGATGCAGCGCGAGGGAGTGCGCACCATCGCCGGGGGGCGCTCGCGCCTGCGGTCGGCGCTGGTCGCCGGCCAGATCGCGCTGTCGTTCGTGCTGCTCGTCGCCGGTGGGCTCCTCGGCCGCACGGTGGTCGCGATGCGCGATGCGAACCCGGGGTTCGACACGGAACGGGTGCTCGTCGCATCGATCCCGCTCGATCGTCGCCGCTTCGATCCGCCGGCAGCTCGCACGATGTACGACCGGGTGCTGGAGCGGGTGTCGGCGATTCCCGGTGTCGAGCGCGCGAGTCTCTCATCCAAGCTCGCGTTCAGCGGTGGGCGCTCGCGCATGTCGATCGACATCCCCGGATACGAGCCTGGTCCGAACGAGAGCAACGAGTTGGAAGTGGCAACGGTTTCGCCCGGCTGGCTGGGCACGATGGGCATCCCGATCGTGCGCGGCGTCGACCTGGGCGATGCTCCACGCGGGGCCCCGGTCGCCGTGATCAACGAGACGATGGCGCAGCGCTACTGGCCGGGGCGCGACGCGCTCGGCGCGACGTTCCGATTCGGCATCGGCGGCGATTCGCCGCCGGTGACCATCGTCGGCATCGCGCGTGATGCGCAGCTCGACCAGCTCACGAGCGCGCCCCAGCCGCTAATCATCAGGCCGATTCCGGAGGCCTACGGCGCGTCCCTCGTACTGCACCTGCGCACGGCCGGCGATCCGGCACCGCTCGCCGCACTCGTGCGCGAGGAGATGCGCGCGCTCGACGCCGATCTGCCGCTCGTGGCGATGCGTCCCCTCAGCGAGGTGGTCTCCGCGCGCTCGGGCCCCACGCGACTCGCCGCGAGCTCGATGGCGGCGTTCGGCGCGCTGGCGCTGCTGCTGGCGGCGGTGGGACTGTACGGGGTGATGTCCTTCCTGGTCGCGCAGCGTGCTCCCGAGATCGGCATCCGAATCGCGCTCGGTGCACAGCGCGGCAGCGTGCTGCGACTGGTACTCGGCGATGGCGTGCGCGTCACGGCGATCGGTGTGGCGATCGGTGCGCTGCTGGCGCTCGCCGTGACGCGCGGGCTCGGCGGCACGCTCTACGGGGTGGCGCCGTGGGACCCTCTGACCTTCGTCGGCATCGCCGCGCTGCTCGGAGTCGTGGCTTGCGCCGCGACCTGGTTGCCGGCGCGGCGAGCGGCCGGTGTCGATCCGGCGGTCGCGCTGCGAGCGGAGTAGTCGTGAGGAGGGTCGTGCACACGGCGTGACCGCTCGGCGAAGCCGCTCGCGCCCCGTGCGCTGGCCGTCGCCCTTCTCGAACGGTACGCAGTACTCCGGTCTCCCACGTCGCCGTATATTCCGCCAGGACGATGCCCCTCGACTCCCCTCCGCGCATTCTCGTCGCCGATGACCAGGCCGACGTGCTCGAAGCCCTGCGCCTGCTGCTCAAGGGCGAGGGGTTCCGCATCGAGACGGCGCGCTCGCCCGCGGAGGTGGTGAGCGCGGTCGAGCACCGCGACTTCGACGTCGCCCTGCTCGACCTCAACTACGCGCGCGACACGACGTCGGGGCGCGAGGGGCTCGACCTGCTCGACACGCTCCAGCGCCTCGACGCGACGCTGCCCGTGATGGTGATGACGGCGTGGGGAAGCATCGACAGCGCGGTCGAGGCGATGCGGCGCGGCGCGCGGGACTACCTCGAGAAGCCGTGGGACAACGCGCGGCTCCTCGCCGTGTTGCGGACGCAGATCGAGCTCGGACGGGCGCTGCGGCAGACGCTGCGTCTGGAGAGCGAGAACCGACTGCTCCGCCGCGATGGGACGCCGCACCTCGTCGCCGAGTCACCGGCCATGCAGCCGATCCTGCGCCTCGTCGAGCGCGTCGGTCCCTCGGACGCGAACGTCCTCATCACCGGCGAACACGGCACCGGCAAGGAGCTCATCGCCCATTACCTGCACGCGCTCTCGCCACGCGCGCAGCGTCCTCTCGTCACGGTCAACATGGGCGGCCTCGCAGAGACGGTGTTCGAGAGCGAGATGTTCGGCCACGTGAAGGGGGCGTTCACGGACGCGCGCGCGGACCGGGTCGGCCGCTTCGAGCTCGCCGATCAGGGCACGCTCTTTCTCGATGAGATCGCGAACATTCCGCTCCCGCAGCAGTCCAAGCTGCTGCGTGTGCTCCAGACCGGTGAGCTCGAGCGCGTGGGCTCCTCCAAGACCCGACAGGTGGATGCGCGCGTCATCTCGGCGACCAACGCCGATCTCGGTGACGAGGTCGCCGCGGGGCGTTTTCGCGAGGACCTGCTGTTCCGTCTCAACACGATCGAGATCGATCTTCCGCCGCTTCGCGAGCGCCGGGAGGACCTTCCCGCGCTCGCGATGCTGTTCCTGCGGCGACACGCCCAGCGCTATCGAAAGCAGCTCACCCAGTTCGATGCGAGCGCACTCCAGGCTCTGCTCGCGCACTCCTGGCCCGGGAACGTCCGCGAGCTGGACCACGCGATCGAGCGGGCGGTGCTGATGGCGCGCGGGGACACGGTGCGCGGCGCGGATCTCGCCCTGCGGCCCGCCGGCGGCGGCAGCGCCCCGAGGCTCGAGGACATGACTCTGGAGGAAGTGGAGCGGATCCTCATCCAGAAAGCGCTCGAGCGGTACACGGGCAACGTCAGTCAGGCGGCGAAGGCGCTGGGGCTCAGCCGGAGCGCGCTCTACCGACGGCTCTCGCACCATGGTCTCTGAGCGCCCGCCGCGCTCTCCAACGCCGCACGAGCGCCGGATCTTCCTTCTCTCGGCACTCGCCGGACTTCCACCGCTCGTCCTCGCGTTCGCCCTCCTCTGGGCCGGCGACTTCAGCACCAAGCTGCGCTGGACCGTCCTCATTCTCGCCGGCGGATGGTGGCTCGGCATCACGCTCGCGCTGCGCGAGGCCGTCGTGCGACCGCTTCAGACGCTCTCCAACATGCTGGCCGCCCTGCGCGAGGAGGACTTCTCCATTCGCGCGCGCGGCGCCCGCGCCGATGATGCCCTCGGCCTCGCCTTCCTCGAGGCCAACACGCTCGGAGAAACGCTTCGGTCGCAGCGCCTCGGAGCCGTCGAGGTGTCGGCGCTCATGCGCCAGGTCATGGACGTCATCGACGTCGCGCTGTTCGCGTTCGACGCCGACGGCGCGCTGCGGCTCGTGAATCGGGCCGGCGAGCGCCTGCTGGACCAA
>CAYLPM010000446.1:0-3304 GCA_964385525.1 uncultured Gemmatimonadaceae bacterium | reverse complement strand
GGCCGTGGCCGAGGGGGATCTGCGTCAGAAGATGGTACTGGAGATCGACGGCAAGTCGCTCCAGGGAGAGTTCCTCCGCATCGCGACGACGGTGAATCAGATGGTGGACCAGCTGTCATCGTTCGGCGCCGAGGTCACGCGGGTCGCGCGCGAGGTCGGGACCGAGGGGGTGCTGGGCGGTCAGGCGAACGTGCCCGGTGTGGCCGGGACGTGGAAGGACCTCACCGACAGCGTGAACGCGATGGCCTCCAACCTCACGAGCCAGGTGCGCAACATCGCGCTCGTGACCACGGCCGTCGCGAACGGCGACCTGAGTCAGCAGATCACGGTCGAGGTGAAGGGCGAGATGGCGGAGCTGAAGGACACGATCAACACGATGGTCGATCAACTCAACTCGTTCGCGTCCGAGGTCACGCGCGTGGCGCGCGAGGTGGGCACCGAGGGCATGCTCGGCGGGCAGGCGAACGTGCCGGGCGTGGCCGGGACGTGGAAGGATCTGACGGACAATGTGAACGGGATGGCCGGCAACCTGACGGTGCAGCTGCGGGACGTGTCCGGCGTCGCGACCGCCATCGCGAGCGGCGATCTGACCCGCAAGATCACCGTCGAGGCCCAGGGGGAGATTCTCCAGATCAAGGATGTGGTCAACAAGATGGTGGACCAGCTCTCGTCGTTCGGTGCCGAGGTGACGCGGGTGGCGCGCGAAGTCGGGACGGAGGGGGTGCTGGGCGGTCAGGCCAGCGTGCCGGGCGTGGCCGGCACGTGGAAGGACCTCACGGACAACGTGAACTTCATGGCGAGCAACCTGACGAATCAGGTGCGCAACATCGCGCTCGTCACGACGGCGGTCGCGAGCGGGGATCTGAGCCAGAAGATCACCGTGGACGTGAAGGGTGAAGTGGCGGATCTGAAGACGACGGTCAACAACATGGTGGACCGGTTGCGGATCTTCGCCGATGAGGTGACGCGGGTCGCCAAGGAAGTCGGCACGGAGGGACGGCTGGGCGGCCAGGCGAACGTGCCGGGCGTCGCCGGGACGTGGAAGGATCTCACGGACAACGTGAACTTCATGGCCGACAATCTCACCGTGCAGGTGCGCAACATCGCCGACGTGACGACGGCGGTGGCACGCGGAAATCTGTCGCGGAAGATCACCGTCGAGGCGAAGGGGGAGATTGCCGAGCTCAAGGACACGATCAACACGATGGTGGACCAGCTCTCCGCGTTCGCATCCGAGGTGACGCGGGTGGCGCGGGAGGTGGGGAGCGAGGGCAAGCTGGGTGGCCAGGCACGCGTGCAGGGCGCGGGCGGGATCTGGCGCGATCTCACGGACAACGTGAACGCGATGGCGTCGAACCTGACGGATCAGGTGCGCAACATCGCCGATGTGACGACGGCGGTCGCGAACGGGGATCTGAGTCAGAAGATCGCGGTCGACGTCAAGGGAGAGATGCTGGAGCTGAAGAACACCATGAACGACATGGTGGACCGGCTGCGGGTCTTCGCCGATGAGGTGACGCGCGTGGCGCGTGAGGTGGGGACGGAGGGGAAGCTCGGCGGGCAGGCCGAGGTGCCCGATGTCGCCGGCACGTGGAAGGACCTCACGGACAACGTGAACGCGATGGCGAACAACCTCACCGTGCAGGTGCGGGCGATCGCCGAGGTCGCGGCGGCGGTGACGCGCGGCGATCTCACGCGGCAGATCACCGTCGAGGCCCAGGGCGAGGTCGACGAGCTGAAGAAGAGCATCAACCAGATGATCGGCAATCTCCGCGAGACCACGGAGACGAACCGGCAGCAGGACTGGCTGAAGACCAACCTCGCCAAGTTCTCGCGGATGATGCAGGGGCAGAAGGATCTGCAGACGGTGTCGCGGCTGATCATGTCGGAGCTGACGCCGCTGGTCGGCGCGCAGCACGGGGCGTTCTTCCTGATGGACTCGGACGGCACGCAGCTCCTGCGGCTGATCGCGAGCTACGCCTACCGGGCGCGCAAGCACGTCGCCAACCGGTTCGAGCCCGGGGAGGGCCTGGTGGGACAGGCGGCGCTCGAAAAGGAGGCGATCCTCCTCACGAACGTTCCCGACGACTACATCGCGATCGGGTCCGGCCTCGGCGAGGCCCCGCCGCGGAACATCATCGTGCTCCCGATCCTGTTCGAGGGGAACGTGAAGGCGGTGATCGAGCTCGGGTCGTTCAACCGCTTCGACCCGATCCATCTGACGTTCCTCGATCAGCTAGCCGAGAGCGTCGGCGTGGTGCTCAACATGATCGCGGCGAACATGCGGACGGAGGAGCTGCTCGAGCAGTCGCAGAACCTGACGCAGGAGCTCCAGAGCCAGTCGCAGGAGCTCCAGGCGCAGCAGAACGAGCTGAAGCGCTCGAACTCGGAGCTGGAAGCCCAGGCGCAGGCGCTGAAGCAGTCGGAGGAGCAGCTCAAGGAGCAGCAGGAGGAGCTGCAGCAGATCAACGAGGAGCTGGAGGAGAAGGCGTCGCTGCTCGCGGAGCAGAACAAGAAGGTCGAGCAGAAGAACAAGGAGGTCGAGGCGGCGCGTCTGGCGCTCGAGGAGAAGGCGGCGCAGCTCGCGATGAGCTCCAAGTACAAGAGCGAGTTCCTGGCGAACATGTCGCACGAGCTGCGCACGCCGCTGAACTCGCTGCTGATCCTCGCCAAGTTGCTGACGGAGAACAAGGACCGGAACCTGAGCGAGAAGCAGATCGAGTACGCGCGGACGATCCTGTCGTCGGGGACGGACCTGTTGAATCTCATCAACGATGTGCTCGATCTCTCGAAGGTCGAGGCAGGGAAGATGGACGTGTCGCCGACGGACATGCCGATCGACGAGGTCGTGCAGTTCGTCGAGCGGTCCTTCGGCGCGCTGGCGGAGCAGAAGGGGCTCGAGCTGATCACGGATGTGGGCGACGACGTCCCGCCCTCGATCTACACGGACGGGCCGCGTCTCCAGCAGGTGCTCAAGAACCTGCTCGCCAACGCGGTCAAGTTCACGGACCGCGGTTCGGTCACGCTGCGGGTCCGGAAGGAGGAGAACGTTCGAGCGCTCGGGCTCGGCGGCCGCAGCGAGCCGCACGACGTCATCGCGTTCGAGGTGCGTGACACGGGGATCGGGATCGCGCGGGAAAAGCAGGCCCTGATCTTCGAGGCGTTCCAGCAGGCCGATGGCACCACGAGCCGAAAATTCGGGGGGACGGGACTCGGGCTGTCGATCAGCCGCGAGATCACTCGCCTGCTCGGTGGCGAGATCCGCGTGCAGAGCGAGCCGGGGCAGGGCAGCGCGTTCACGCTG
>CAYLPM010000445.1:0-1837 GCA_964385525.1 uncultured Gemmatimonadaceae bacterium | reverse complement strand
GGTGTGCGGGTTGTCGACGCGGAACGTCTTCACGCCGTGCTCGATCCAGTAGAGCAGCACGTCGCGGCACGCGTTCCAGAGTCCCTCGCGGTCCGCGCACCAGAAGTTGATCGGATAGATGTCCTGATACTTCTTGGGTGGATTCTCGGCGTACTTGATCGAGCCATCGGGGCGCACGTGGAACCAGTCGGGATGCTCCTGCACCCAGGGGTGATCGGGCGCGCACTGGAGCGCGTAGTCGAGCGCGACCTCCATCCCGTGGTCGTTCACGAAGCGCACGAACCGGTCGAAATCCTCGATGGGGCCGAGGGCCGGCTCGATGGCGTCGTGCCCGCCCTGTTCGTTCCCGATCGCCCACGGACTGCCGACGTCGCCCGGCTCCGGTGTCAGCGTATTGTTCTTCCCCTTGCGGAACGTGTGGCCGATCGGATGGATGGGGGGCAGGTAGATCACGTCGTAGCCGAGCTCCGCGAGGCGCGGCACGCGCCGCGCCGCGTCGTCGAAGGTGCCGTGCTGTCCCGGCACCAGCCCCTGCGAGCGCGGGAACAGCTCGTACCACGCGGCG
This sequence comes from uncultured Gemmatimonadaceae bacterium, assembly GCA_964385525.1. Classification (GTDB taxonomy): domain Bacteria; phylum Gemmatimonadota; class Gemmatimonadetes; order Gemmatimonadales; family Gemmatimonadaceae; genus DATKCV01. The sequence goes on along the minus strand of CAYLPM010000445.1, from coordinate 1,272 downwards.
AATCCCGCGCGCTCGCGATCCACCTGGATCTCGAGCTCGTGGCGGTAGGTCGTGATGTCGTCCGGAACATGGTGCGCCTCGACGAGCGCGTGCAGCTCCGGCGCGAGCGCGGCCGTGGCCCGGACGCCCGCCGCGATCTCGCCATCGCGCATGCGCGCGGCGGCGGCCCGGAGCGTCGTGCGCGCTTCCCCGAACCACGCGCGCCGCGCCGTCGCTTCCACGAGGTCCGCGCCTTCGAGCAGCTCGGTGCTCACATCCTGTCCCGCGGCCACCTTTTTCTCGAGCTCGCCTCGCCACGTGCCGAAGCGGTCGGTCCACGCCTCGACCGTGAACTGCCACTTCCCGATCCGGTCGAGCAGGAATCCGCCGCTCCACCGATCCTCCGAGAAATCGTAGCTCATCGGCGCGTGGTGCCAGTCCTCGTCAGCGGGACCGCGATAGCGCACCCGCGCGGCGATCACGTCGTGGCCATCCTTGAAGATGTCCGCGTCCACCTCGCACGTGTCGCCCACCAGCCGCTTCACCGGATACCGCCCGCCATCGAGCTCCGGTGCCACACATTCCACGACGATCGAGTACATTCCCCCCCGCGCGGTGGACCGGCGTGCCTTGCCTCTCCGTCCTGTGCCTTTCACTTGTCGATCGTTCACGGGCCGTGCGATGCCCATCTGCGCTCCTGCACCAGGCGTGGGCAGGTCGAGCGCGCAAGAGCCGTTCCGGCAGGCCCGTCTCCCCGCAGCAGCGACCGACACCCGCATCGATGACCAACTTGCCCTCGTTCGGCCCGCGTCGCCAGCATTCGACTCACCTCCGCGCGTGCTCGGGAAACAACTCTCGCATTCAGACGACGTGCCGCAACGTCCTTTCACGCAAGCGTGGGCCGACGCATTTCGCGCCGCCATCAACGATGATGCCGATTATCGGGCGGCGGCAAAAGGGTGGCATTGGCCGCTCGCGCTGGTGCTCGAGCGCGACGTCGCCCTCGGCTACCCCAACGATGTCGCGATCCGGCTCGAGCTCGACTCGGGCGACTGCCACGAGGCGCTCATGGTCGCGCCGGCCGACGCCGACGCGCCGTTCGTGCTGCGCGGCCCCTACCCGGTGTGGAAGCGCATCGTCCGCGGCGAGTTGGACGCGATGGCGGCGGTCGTGAAGCAGGAGCTCGTGCTGGAAGGCAGGCTTCACACGCTCGTCATGCACGCGAAATCGGCGAGGGCCCTCGTCGCCTGCGCGCGAAAGGTGCCGACCGATTTTCCCGACGAGGCCTGACCG
>CAYLPM010000444.1:0-1936 GCA_964385525.1 uncultured Gemmatimonadaceae bacterium | reverse complement strand
GATCAAGCTGTACCCGGTTGAAAACGCCGCCGTGCAGATGGCGCTCGAGGAGCTGCGCACGCTGACCGAGGAGATCCTGAAGCGCGAGCAGGAGCTCGAGTTCCGCGTCTCGGGCGAGTTCATCTTCGTGAACGCCACGCGCCTGCGGCTCGACCTCGACAACTATGCGAGCTTCAGTCTCCTGCTGTCCGTCTTCCGCGCGACCGGTGTCGGCACGCTGCGCGTGATCACGGCCCCGACGGCCAGGCAGTGGCTCACGCTGCTCTCGCTGCTCCAGGCCCCGGGTCGCGAGCCGCCGCAGGTCCGGTTCCCGCAGCTCACCGGGAAGCTCGAGGCGAACGGCATCACCGGGCTCGAGCTCTCGCCGGCCTCCGAGACCGAGGATGACAAGGAGTTCAAGGAGAAGGCGAAGGAGGCGGCCAAGCGCACGTACACGCACTCGGTCGCCGCGACGCGCGACGTGATCAACTCCGTGCGCATGGGCCGGAGCCCGAACATCAAGAAGATCAAGCGCGCGGTGCAGAGCATCGTCGACCAGATCCTCAACGACGAGGAGTCGCTGTTCGGCCTGACCACGATCCGCGACTACGACGAGTACACGTTCACCCACAGCGTGAACGTCTGCATCTTCTCGGTGGCGCTCGGCCGCCGGCTCGGGCTCTCCAAGCTCGAGCTGTACGATCTCGGCATGGCGGCGCTGTTCCACGACCTCGGCAAGTCGCGCGTGCCGCTCGAGGTGCTCAACAAGCCCAGCGGCCTGAACGACGACGAGTGGCGCATAATCATGGCGCATCCCTGGCTGGGCGTCCTCGCGCTGTTCCAGATTCGCGGCGGGCAGGAGCTGCCCTTCCGCTCGATGGTCGTCGCGTTCGAGCATCACATGAAGATCGATCTCACCGGCTACCCGCGCACGCTGCGGCCGCGGACGATGGGCATCTTCAGCAAGATCGTGGCGGCGGCAGACGGCTTCGACGCCGCGACCTCGCGACGCGTCTATCAGACGGAGCCGCTGACGCCGGCCGTGGTGCTCCAGGAGATGCGCGACAATCCGCGCCGCGGCATGGATCCGATCGTCGTCAAGGCGTTCATCAATCTCGTCGGCGTCTATCCGGTGGGGACCCTCGTCGTGCTCGACACGTTCGAGCTGGCGATCGTCCACGCCGCCAACCCGGATCCCGAGATGATCTCGCGTCCGATGGTCAGGATCGTCAGTGATGACAAGGGGAACCTCCATCACCCGGGAGAGCTCGCCGATCTTTCGCTGCGCAACCCCGACCAGACGTTCATTCGCACGATCATCAAGACCACCGATCCGGACCGGTATGGCATCCGCATTGCCGACTACTTCGTCTGACGCGATCGCGCGCCGCTTCGAGGCGCTGCGCACGGGCGGGCGACGGGCCCTCATCCCGTACGTGACGGCGGGACACCCCGACGCCGAGCGCTCCGTCGCGCTGCTGCAGGGACTCGAGGCGGCGGGCGCCGACATCATCGAGGTCGGCGTTCCGTTTTCCGATCCGATGGCCGACGGACCGGTGATCCAGGCCAGCTCGCAGCGCGCGCTCGATCAGGGCATGTCCTTCGACGCCACGCTCGAGCTGATCGCGCGCGCCGGGCTCGGCGTGCCGGTGGTGCTGTTCAGCTACCTGAACCCGATCCTCGCCGCCGGCGACGATGCGCTCCGGCGCGCGGCGGATGCCGGTGCGCACGGCGTGCTGATCACCGATCTCCCAGTAGGCGCGGATCCGGAGCGCGAGCGGTGGTTCGGCGACGGCCCGCTCGCGTTCATCCGTCTCGTCGCCCCGACCACACCGACGACGCGCATGCGCGAGATCGCGCGGCACGGGAGCGGCTTCGTATATCTGATCAGCCGCCTCGGGGTCACGGGCGCGCGCGACGCGCTCGCCACCGATCTGCCGGCGACGATCGCCCGGCT
>CAYLPM010000443.1:0-6299 GCA_964385525.1 uncultured Gemmatimonadaceae bacterium | reverse complement strand
GGGATCCACGGTTGCCTCGTCGTGACGCGAGCGGCCCGTATCCACGTCCCCGGCGGCCTTTTCGTGGCGCGGGCCGCGCTCGCGGCTGGCGTGCATCCCCTCCGCCGCTTCGGCGCCAATCCCCGTCTCGGCGTCCCCCTCATTCCCCTCGTCCCCCACGTGCCCCGCGTGCCCCACGTCCCCCTCGACGCCGGAGACGCGAAAGCTCGTGTTCAGGTGATCGGGCTTCGGCGCGCGATCGCGCTCGCCGCCCGGCGTCGGCGCTCCGATGCGCGTCCCCTGATCGTCGCCAAAGCCCTTTCGTCCAGCGTCGGCCTGCTCACTGCGCTCGCGGTTCTCGTCGCGATCGGACATGGTGTGCTCCGGGTTCGGCATTGAGGTGGGAAAGAACCAGCCAAGCGAGCAACGGATGTGCCACCGTACGAGGTCATGTCACTCCCGGGCTTCGCCTCCGAGCAGTGTCGGAGTGGAGGTCGGCACGGCCGGTCCAGTGGCCGCGCCGGCCGCGGTCGCTTCCGCGGCCGAGCGACGGAGATCGGCCGCCGAGTGCGTGCTCACGATTACGGATGCGCAAACGGGTGTCGCCCGACAACTGTGGAGTCGGCAAACGGTACGCTAGCGGACCAACTCCGTGCCTCGTGACGCTCAGCACGCCCCGAACGTCAAGCCCTTGGCGCCACTGCACATCGCCTCCTGCTGCTCCCCGGCGCCACCCACCCCCGCGCGGCTCAAGTGATCCGCTCCACCGCGTCGAACGAGAGCGCCACCCTCTCTCGTGAGCTATCGGAGTTCCTGATCGAGCTCTCGATCGCACTCCACAAGCACGCGATCTACCCCGAGGGTCATCCGCTGCTCGCCTCCTCCGAAGCGGGACTCACGCTTCGGCTGTCCGCGCTCCTCGAGGAGCGCGGCACGCTCTCACTCGGCGTGGCCCGACAGCAGCTCGTGATCGAGGGGGTCGCGACCGACCCCGCCAATCCATTGCTTCGCGAGCTCGCGCAGCGTCTGCATCGACACCATCTGGGCGCGGTGAAGTTCGCGCGCGGCGTTGCCGACGCGGAGTTGGCCGATCTCCTCCGGACGCTGACCGCCGACGCTGCTCGCGCCGAGACGCCGCTCGGACTCGGGCCGCCCGAGGCGCTGCGACGGTGGACGCACATCCGGCTCTTCTCGCTGACGTTCGAACACCTCGAGTTGCTCGAGGAGGAGGACGAGCGCGATGAATCGGAGCTGCGCGACGGACATCGCTTCCGCGCGGCGCAGCTCTGGGTGGGCCTCGCCCGCGCGGCGCTCGCGGCCGAGGGCACCGGGGACGCGAACGGGCATACGCCCGCCTCCGCGGACCCTACAATGGTGGCCAGGGCCATCGAAGAGCATTCGCGCGAGCAGGCGTACGATCAGGTGATCGTGGGCTATCTGCTCCAGATCGCGGGCGAGCTGCAGCAGGGCGGCGGCGCGGAGACGGCTGCCCTTCGCCGCCGCGTCTCGCGGATGGTGAGCTCGCTGCGCCCCGAGACGCTTCGTCAGCTCCTCCAGATGGGCGGCGACGCGGCGCAGCGGCAGCGATTCGTGCTCGAGGCGGCGCAGGGGATGGCCGTCGATGCGGTGGTCGAGCTGGTGCGCGCGGCCGCCGAGACCTCGGGGCAGTCGATCTCGCACTCGCTCATCCGGTTGTTCAACAAGCTCGCGGCGAACGCGGAGCACGGAGCGGTCTCGCAGAGGCTCGGCTCGGAGCACGCCTTGCGCGAGAACGTGCGACGGCTCGTCGAGGGGTGGGCCCTCCCCGATCCGAACCCCGGCGCTTATCGCAAGGTGCTCGAGGGGATGTCGCGCCACACGACGGCTCCGATGCAGGTCGCCGTGGAGTTCGATACGGAACCGGAACGACTCCTCGAGATCAGTCTCGAGCTCGGCGCCGTGTCGGCGTCGACCCGGGGAGCCGTCGACCTCCTCGTGAACGCCGGACGGACGGGCGATGTGCTGGCGCTCCTGAACGCGCCCGCCGGCGACGCATCGGCGAAGGAGCGGCTGTGGGCGCATCTCGCCACCGAGAAGACGTTGCGCACGCTGCTCGACGCGCCGCAGCTCGACGTGTCCGTGATCGAACGAGTCGTCGCTCGCATGGGGATGACGGCGGCCGATCTGCTGCTCGATGGAATCGAGAGGGCGGAGGAGCGCACCGCCCGGTGGAAGCTCCTCGATCTGCTCGCGATGATGGGAGCGGAGATCGGCGTGCGTGCCACGGCCCGGTTGCAGGGGGCGCCGTGGTACGTGCAGCGCAATCTGCTCGTGCTGCTGAGTCGTCTGCCCGAGCTGCCGGAGGGATTCTCGCCCGTCGTGCTTGCCGAGAACTCGGACGCGCGCGTCCGCCGAGAGGCGATCAAGCTCCAGTTGCGCACGCCGAGCATGCGCGAGCGCGCCCTGCTGTCCGGTCTCGCGGATCCGGATCCGCGCGTGGTACACCTCGCGCTCGGCGCCGCGTCGGAGGATTGCCCGCTTCCGGCCGCCCCGGCACTGCTGTCGGCTCTGCGCGGCAAGCGCCTCGACGATGAGATGCGGGTGTTCGCACTGCGCGCGCTGTCGCAACTCCGATTGCCCAACGTGCTCGAGGAACTGATCCGGCACGTCGAGGGGCGGCGCGGATTCCTCGGCATTGGCGCCCGCTCACTCGCGACGAAGTCGCCGGCGATGCTCGCGGCGCTGGCGGGGCTCGCCGCGCACTGGGGCTCGAACGCGCGCGCAAAGGGGATTCTCGCGCTCGCCAGGGCGAGCGCCGACGCGGAGATCTGCGCGGCGGCCTCGCCCGGGCCGACGCTGAAGGCGAGGTCGATTGCGACTCCGGTCGCCACCCCGGCCGCTCCTCCGATACCTGGTCCGCCAACGGCGCCGACGAAGCGATGAGCGATCCGTTCCGATTCCTCACGTCGTTCGCGCAGTCCCTCGCGACCATGGCGCTCTATACGGAGCATCATCCCGCCCGGGCGCGGGCGATCGACGCGTCGTTCCAGCAGCTCAAGGACCTCCAGCGCGACGACCCGACTCCGCAGTTCTCGTTTCTCGGCCACGAGGTGATCTACCGCCAGCTCGCGGTGCGCGAGCTCAAGGACTGGGAGCCTGGGTCGCGCCTCGCCAATGCCGGGGTGCAGCGGCTCGAGTTCGAGGCGGAAGTCGCGCGCGAGGAGTACGAGTCCTTTCTCGAAGAGGTGCTCGCCCGCATCTCGCTCTCCGCGATCGACAGCAGCGAAGCCCGCCACGCGCGATCGTCGCACATCAAGTTCGGCGCGATCGGCATTCGCGGCGAGGGCAGAGTGCTCCGGCCCGAGAATGACACGATTCCGACGGCGACGATCAGCTATGCGCTCGGCGAAGAGGCGGAGACGGTCCGCTGGCTGCACGAGGAGGTCGCGACGCGCGGCGAGCTTCCGCTGCTCGAGGCGGAGACGGTGGTGCGCGCGCTCTCGGTGGCCATGCACGGTGAGAGCCAGGTCGTGCTGCCGCTGGTGCAGCTCAAGGAATACGACGAGTACACGACCACGCATTCGCTGAACGTGGCCGTGCTCACCATGGCGATCGCCGAGTTCCTCGGTCTGTCGGCGCGCGAGGTGCGGGCCTTCGGCGTCGCCGGGTTGCTGCACGATCTGGGGAAGGTTCGCGTCCCGCTCGAGATCCTGAACAAGCCGGGGAAGCTGACGGATGAGGAGCGGGTGGTGATCCAGAAGCATCCCGCAGACGGGGCGCGCCTCATTCTGGCGAGCGAGCAGAGTCTCGACCTCGCCGCGGTGGTGGCGTACGAGCACCACATCATGATCGATGGCGGCGGGTATCCGTGTCGCCACTACGGTCGGCCCTGTCACCAGGGAAGCCTGCTCGTCCACGTCTGCGACGTGTACGATGCGTTGCGCACGAACCGTCCCTATCGCGACGCGTGGGAGGCCGAGCGCACGATCGGGTACATCGAGGAGCGTGCCGGCATCGAGTTCGACCCGACGGTGGCCAAGGCGTTCGTCGCGATGATGCGAAGCTGGGAGCGGCGCGTGGCGAGCCTCACCTCGTCGACGCCGGCGGCGCCGGTGTCCGCGCCGCCGGCCGCGGCCCCGGCGACCGTCGTGCCCGCCGGGGCCGCCGCGCAGGTCTCGGTGGCGTCGCCGTCCACCGCGCCTTCAAGGTCGTCCGCGTCGGCTCCGGCCGCCGCACCGACGCCAACACCGCCGTCCGCCACGCCGGCCACACCACCGTCCGCCGCTCCGACCGCACTACCGTCCGCCACGCCGGCCACACCACCGTCCGCCGCTCCGACCGCACTACCGTCCGCCACGCCGGTCACCCCGCCGGATACCGCGCCTGGATCGACGACCCCCGACTCCTCCGGCTCGACACCGAGGACGGCACCGGACGACGGCTGACCTTGAAACCTTAGGGGAAGGGCCGTAGTATGTCCTAAGAACCTCAGGACACAGGAGCCCCTGCCCGTGGCTGCCCCCGACCTCGACCTCCTCCGCGGTACGCTCGACCTCCTCATCCTCAAGACCCTGAGCTGGGGTCCCATGCACGGCCTCGCCGTCACCCGATGGATCGAGCGGGTGACGAACGCGCGCCTCCAGGTCGAGGAGGGCGCGCTCTACCCCGCCCTCCACCGGATGGAGCAGCGCGGCTGGCTCGACGCCGAGTGGGGCTACACGGAGAAGAACCGAAAAGCCAAGTTCTATCGTCTGAGCCGCGCCGGCCGGCGGCAGCTCGTGGCCGAGCTCTCCAAGTGGTCGCGATACACGGAGGCGGTCAGCCTCGTCATCGCCGCTGAGGGAGCCAGATGAGTGCCGATCGTGATCGTCCTCCCATCCCCGGCGTCCGGCGCGCCATCGAGGTGCCGCCGTCGAAGCGCCGCGTCCATCGCAGCGTCCAGGAAGAGCTGCGCTTCCACCTCGAGGAGCGGATCGAGGAGCTCGTGGCGGCCGGCATGTCGCGCGAAGACGCCGAAGCCGAGGCGCGGACTCGCTTCGGCGACGTGCGGGCGATCGGCTCGGAGCTCGAGACGATCGATCTCGCGACGCATCGCCGGCGGACCCTCCGCGAGTCGCTGCACGACCTCGCCCGCGATTCGCGCTATGCCGTGCGCACGCTGCTGCGGCAGCCGGGCTTCACGCTGATCGTCGTCCTGACCCTCGCCCTCGGGATCGGTGCGAACACGGCGATCTTCAGCGCCGTGAACGCCGTGCTCCTGCGGCCGCTGCAGACGCCATGGCTGGACCGGATTGTCGTCGTCCGGCACGACATGGTGTCGCTCAACCTGCTCGGTGCTCAGCTCTCGGTGCCGGAAGTCCTCGACCTTATCGAGCGGACGGAGGTCTTCGAGACGGGCGCCGGGTACGGCGGCGCGGATTTCACCCTCACGGGTGCGGGCGCGCCGCGACGGGTGAGCGGGACGCTCACCGTCGGCGATTTCTTCGGCACGTTCGGCATGCAGCCGCTCTTCGGCCGCTTTCACGGACCGGACGACTCGCGCCCGGATCGCGAACCCGTCGTCGTGCTCAGCCACGGGACCTGGCGGGAGATGTTCGGCGGCGATCCCAACGCCGTCGGCGGAACAATCGAGCTGAATGGTCGCGGGTACGAGATCATCGGCATCGCGCGCCCGGACGAGCGATTCCCCCGGAGCACGCAGCTGTGGGTGCCTCGGACGGTCACGCCCCAGGTGCTCGAGCGACGCGGCACACTCAACACCACGGCCGTCTTCGTGCGGCGCGACGGCGTGAGCCCGGAGGCTCTGGCGAACGTGCTCGCGGCCGAGTACGCCGAGTGGACGCGGGTCACGTCCCGCGCCTTCGGCGAGTCGCAGGAGAACCGTATCTTCGCCACGCCGCTGGTCGAGTACACTGCGGGTGAGCTGCGGCCCATCCTGCTCGCGCTGATGGCGGCGGTCATGTTCGTGCTGCTGATCGCGTGCGCGAACGTCGCCGGCCTGCAGCTGGTCCGCGCCACCGGGCGCGCCCGCGAGCTGGCCGTGCGTGTGGCCCTCGGCGCCGGACGGTGGCCCATCATCCGACAGCGGCTGGTCGAGAGTCTCGTGCTGGCGCTCGCCGGCGGCGCGCTCGGACTGGCGTTGGGTGCGCTCGCGATCGGTGTAATGCGCGGCCTCGACATTGGCGGCTTCGCGGCCTTGCGCGACGTCCGGCTCGACGCGCAGGTGCTGTCGTTCACGGCGCTCGTCGTGGTCCTCGCCGGGATCATCTTCGGACTCGCGCCGGCGCTGCGCGCGGCACGGGTGGATCCACAGGACGCCCTGAAAGAGACGCCGCGCGGCG
>CAYLPM010000442.1:0-6654 GCA_964385525.1 uncultured Gemmatimonadaceae bacterium | reverse complement strand
GGCGACGGCATCGGAGTGGTACAGGCGGGACTTGCGGCTCGTGGCGCGGACGTCGACCGCCGCCCCCGGGGGGATCGCGAGCTCCCACGGGATCCGGCTCGCACGACGCTCGAGCTCATGGAAGGCCGACGCCGGGAACTGGCCGAGCCGCATGATGATGCGGCTCGCCGTGCGGAGATGGAGGTTGGCCGAGTAGAGGGCGTGGAGGCCGCCGGAGAAGGAGACGCCTCCGGGCGTCACGCGGCCTTCGATGCCAAGTCCACGAAGCTCGCGATCGACAAGCGGCTCGAGTCCAGGCGCGGCGACCGCGAAGAGTCGAAAGGCAAACGCTTTTCCGACTTCAGCCCGGCTTGGCGGTGCCGGACGTCGCTTTGAAGACACTCTATCGCGCCTTCATCGCGTCAGTCATACGCCACCATACGCGCGCCCCCAACAGCAGGGCGAGAATTGCCGCGAACAACAGCGGCTGCGACTTGTCCTGCTTTACCGCCCAGAAGAAGTGCAGCGTCCCGCCGGCGGCCGAGAGGTAGACCAGGCGGTGCAGAAGCGCCCATCGACGACCGCCCATGCGCCGGATCCACCCCTTGGTCGATGTCACCGCCAATGGGACGAGCAGAAGCCAGCTCGCCATTCCGATCGTAATCCACGGCCGGTCGAGGATTTCGGCGACGATGAAGCTCCAGTCGAAGAACATGTCGAGGCCGATGAAGGCCGAGACGTGGAGCGTGCCGTAGAAGAACCCGAACAGGCCGATCATCCGGCGCAGCTTGATGAGCCGGTTCCACCCGGTGAGGCGGCGGAGCGGGGTGATGCTGAGCGTGATGAGCAGGAAAGTCAGCGTCCACCACCCGGTGCGGATCTCGATCTCCTCGATCGGATTCGCGCCGAGGCTGCCGAATGTCGCGTCCCAGAGGAGGAGCGCCGCGGGGACCAGGGCGACAAGGAAGACCGCGGGCCGCAGCGCGCCGGAGAGGTCGCGGCGCCGCGTCGCGGGCACGGCCCCCGCGCTCAGAAGTTCTTCCTCAGATCCATCCCGGAGTACAGGTTCGCGACCTGGTCGGCGTACCCGTTGAACGGCAGCGTCTCGCGACGACGGAACTCGCCCAGGCGGCGCTCGCTCGCCTGACTCCAGCGCGGATGGTCGACGTCCGGATTGACGTTCGCGTAGAAGCCGTATTCGTTCGGCTGCGCCTCGTTCCACGCCGTCTTCGGCATCGTCTCCGTGAAGCGCATGCGCACGATCGACTTGACGCTCTTGAATCCGTACTTCCACGGAACGATGAGTCGCAGTGGCGCGCCGTTCTGGTTTGGGAGCTCCTTGCCGTAGAGCCCCGTGACGAGCAGCGTCAGCGGGTGCGTTGCCTCGTCGAGTCGCAGTCCCTCCGTGTAGGGCCACGGCAGGATCGGGCTGCGCTGCCCCGGCATCTGCGCCGGGTCGAGCAGCGTCGTGAATTCCACGAACCTTGCGCTCGGCAGTGGTCCGGCGCGGTTGATCACCTGATACAGCGGAATGCCCAGCCACGGGATCACCATCGACCACGCTTCGACGCAGCGGAGTCGGTAGACGCGCTCTTCCGCCGTGTGCGGCTTGAGGAAGTCCTCGAGGTGGTAGTCGGCCGGCTTCTCGACCAGTCCATCGATGCGCACCGTCCACGGGCTCGTGCGGAAGTTCCGCGCCGTGCGGTGCGGGTCGTCCTTGCCGGTGCCGAACTCGTAGAAGTTGTTGTAGGTGGTGACGTCCTCGTAGGGGGTCAGCGCTTCCTGCTGGCGCCGCGGGGCCGTTCCCGGAGTCGCGGCGTCCGCGCGTGAGAGTGCGCCGAACGCCGCGAGCGTGCCGCCCGCCGCGGCCGCCAGGCCGATGCCGCCGGCCGCACCGAGGAATCTCCGCCGGTCCAGATACAGCGATTCGTCGGTGATCTCGGACGATCGGATGTCGGGGCGTTTGCGGATGAGCATGTTCTCTCCCGGACTGGTGGCTGGCTTTCAATTATAGCGCGCGGGGCGGACAGAAGGTTCCGTCCCGCGGCTCGCTGCGCCCGGGCGCGTCTCGTGGCGGGGCTCCCGCGACATGGGCGCGCCGCCGCTGCGCGGCGACGCGGACGCTGGCTGAGCCAGCGTGCACGGAGCTGCGCCGTGAGGCGAGCGGGGCTCCTTGCACCTCATCGGGATCGGGATAGAGCACAGTCCTGATTCATTTGGAAACGGCCCCGGGACGCACTGGCATCCCGAGGCCGTTCCCAAAATCATTCCGAGCCCTTCAGCCCTCGAGATAGCGCCTCTCCAAAGGGTGCCAGTCCTTCCTCCCGCCACGCGGAGTCCAACCCCCACACCGGAGCAACTCCGCGTACGCCCGCGTCAGCGGGCGTCCGCACCGCCGCGCAGCGGCGGTGCGCCACTATGCAGTTCCGACTGCCAGTCGGTGCCGGCTCAGCGAATAAACAGAAAGGGGCGCACCACCGCTGCGCGGCGGCGCGCCCCAGCCGTTCGGAACATCCGGAGTGCGAGTCTATCCGCTCACGACGTCGGCGGTGGCCCGCCGGGCGGATTGGCGGGCGGAGCCGGAACGACGGGCGGTCTCGGGGGCGGGGGCCCCTCAGGGGTACGCCCCTCCCTGCCCGGGTTGGCCGGGAGACCGTCGGGCGGTCCGCGACGCATCCGCTGCATCTCACCGAGCGCGCGTCCCGTGAGGGCTGGCCGTCCGCGAGACGCGCCCCACGAACCGGCATTCGACGCGTCGGCCTGCATCTCCGCATCCGACGCGCGCGACAGGACCTCGGCGCGAACGCGCGCCACGGCGTCGTTCGCGGGCAGTCCGCGAGACATGAGCTCGGACAATACGTGCAGGGGCACGACGAGCGAGCGTCCGGACGGCGCCGCCGAAGCGAGTGCCCTCACCGCTTCGCCATCCACGCCGCGCGCGATTACCTCGCCGGCCGCACGTACTTCCTCATCGCTCGGCACCTCGGGTCGTACGCGGTCCAGCGCCTCCTTCCCACGCTCCAGCGCATTGGCGTGCGCGTCGATGCGACGCGCGATGTCGGCCGGTCTCGCACCCTTCGTCGCGAGCTCCAGCGCACGGTGCGCGAGCGCCTCGGCAGGCAGCTCGCGGGCGCGCGCATCCGCGATCCTGGCGAGCACACGGTTGGCGATCTCGGCGGGCAGCACTTCCAGAAGTCGTGCCGATGGATCGTACGCCGGAGTCTGCGCGAGCGCCGACGACGCGGCGACGATCACCATCAGGACAGAACCAGCGAGCATGCGCATCTGATCGACTCCTCGGTGGACGAGACCCCACGTCCCGTCACTGCTACACACCCTGCCTGGCGCCCCCGCGTCACCGCGCGATGAGAATGCCCACGACGCCATCGAAGTCATCGGTGATGGCTGTCACACCGAGCGGAATCCCCCAGTCACCACCGTCGACGCGCACGTTGAATCGATGACTGCCGGAAGGGAGCGGCAGAGTGAGCTCCCACGCTCCGCCCAGGCGCGCCGGCTGGAGCGTCACGACCTTCCATTCGGTGAAGTCACCCATCAGCTCGACGCGACGAGCGCCCGGTGCCTCGATGCGGATGGTCCGGCGTCCAGCGCCGCCATCTCCCACCGTGAGCCGGCCCGCGACGGGCCGGGTCAACGCGAGCGGCGGCTCCACCGCACCCAGGCGCGCGACATCCAACAAGGGCGGGCGCGACGCGAGTCGGATCCCGATGCTGAGGTAGCGACCGCCCGAGGTGGCCGCCGCATGATCGGCGCGATGCGTCCCCGCGGACGCGCTGACGGCGGCGTGCCGTGTGATCCAGAGCGTGCCGTGCGCGGCGCCCCACGCACCGTCATCGTCCCCCGGCGCGCCCGCACGCACCCCGATCGAACCGCCGAGCTCGAGCGCGCCGCGCGTCCACCGCGCGCTGCCGGCGATGTCGGTCCACGAGGTGTCGCCGGCCGCCGCGGGCGACACGGCGCCGGAAAGCAACGCCGGCCCGCGCCGCCACCAGACGCCGGCCTCGGCCAGCGAGAGCGGCCGCCAGGTGTCTCCGTTCCATGCGCGTCCGACGCCGCCGCCGAGCCAGACGCCGGCATTCCCCGCCGGAACGTGCGCGCGAAACTGCGCGACGTACTGCGCCGCGCGCGTGTTGTCCTCGTGCGCGGTGCCGGCGAGCGAGAGTGCCAGCTCTCCATGCAGGGTGCGCCGCAACAGGTCGAATGGCGGCGCCAGCATCGAGCCGAAGAGCGAGCCGCCGGAGCTCATCGCCCCACTCTCGAAGCGTGAGAGCGTCCCCACGGCCCACAGCGAGGCGCGTCCGCGATCGTACTGCACCGACGGTGAGACCGACACCGCGCGGATCGCGTAGTCGTTCTCGTAGTCGAGCGAGGCCGCACCGACGTCGACGGTGGAAACGAGCTGCGCCCCCGCCGGGGTGGCGAGGGCGATTGCGCTGATCAGGCCCACCAGCGCGCCGCGCGCACGAAATCGCGCCGGGCGCGAGAGAACGGTCGCCGTCACGATGATGTTGGAGGTCCCTTACCCTTCGCTTGAGGTGGCGGCACGCCGGGCGTAACCGGCAGACCCGCGGGTGGTCCTCCGCCGATTCCCAGGCGTCCCGCGGCTCCTGGCGCCGTGCCGGCGCGGATGTTCCGCTCGATACCGCGCCCGAACGAGGCAAGCTCCTGGTCGCTCGTGTTCGCGCGCACGAGCGAGAGCACGGTCTCGGATGCGGACTGCACGGGTACGCCGCGGGCAACGAGATCGGCGAGAACGGTCAGCGCCACCTGAAGCGACGCCGCAGGCCGGGCCGCCCGAAGGCCGCCGAGGGTCTCGGTGGTGACGCCCGCCTGGAGCGCACCCACACCGGCCACGATCTCCGCGGCCGACGACGATCCGCCAAGGGCCCCGCGCGAGGCACCGAGCTGCGCGTGGAGTCGACCGACCGCCGCCACGATCTGCGGCCCGCGCGCGCCCTTGCTCGCGCCTTCGAGCGCCTTCAACACCAGCGGCTCGGCGGGCAGGTCGTCGCCGTGCGCGGTCTCGACGACCGCTTGCACCGACGCGGCAGTGCGCACATCGAGGCGCGCCGCGAGCCGCGGATCCACCGCAGACTGGGCACCGGCGGACGGGCCCGCGAGCGTGCTCGCGCACAAGGCGAGGACCGCGAGCGTGAGCGCGCGCGACATGGCTGCTAGGCTCCCGGCCCGACGGTGATCACGGAGTTGGGCACGCCGAAATCATCGCCCGGCGCCGCCGGCGCATCGGGGTCCGGCATCCACTCCTCGCCGTCGACCACGAAAGCATACACGTGCCGGCCCGGCCCGAGCGGAAGCGAGACCGTCCAGGTGCCATCGTTCGAGACGGCCTGCAGCGGCGTCGCGCGCGGATCCCATTCGTTGAAGTCGCCGACTAGCGACACGCTTCCGGCCTGCGGAGCCCGGAGCACGAACTCCACGACACGAACGGTCCGGGAATCCACGGCCGTCGTGGCGACGGAGGCCGGCGCGGAAGGCGACTCGACCAGTGCGCCATCTGTCCGCAGCAGGAGCGTGCCCGTCGCCACGATGGTTGCGAATCCCGCCGCGGCGGCCAGACCCGCGAGCGGCGAGAGTCGAATGGCGCGCGGTCGCAGGAGCCACGCGCGCTCCAGATGGAGCGGACGGACGTCGGCGCCGCGCTGCGGTGGCGGCGCGCCGCGTACCGCCGCCATCACCCGCGCATCGAACGCGGCGTCGAACCGCGTGCCCGACCGCAGCTCGCGCGCAATGCGCTCGATCAGCTCCTGCTCACGACGCTCTGACACGCTCGACCTCCTCCAGCAGTGCCCGCATGCGATCGCATGCGCGCTTGACTCGCATCTTCAGCGCGGAGATGCCCGCGCCCGTGACCTTCGCCATCTCCTCGTACTCCAGCCCTTCGACGTGCTTCAGCAGAAAGGCTTCCCGCTGCTCCGGCTCCAGCCGCGCGAGCGCGGCCTCGATCTCTTCCCGCCAGGCACTGCGTTCCTCCGGATGCGGCTCCGACGCCTTCAGGATCGCGACGTCATCGTGCACGAACGTCTGCTGATGGCGCCCCCGCCGTCCCCGCATCGTCCGGCAGCGGTTGGCCAGGATCCGGAACAGCCACGCGCCAAAGCGCTCCGGATCCGCACACCGGTCCAGTGCGCGATACGCCCGGACGAACGCGTCCTGCAGCGCCTCCTCGGCGTCCGCGCGATTGCCGAGCATGTGCACGGCGAACCGCGCGAGCCGGTCGCGATGATTCGCGACGAGCAGCGCATAGGCGTCCGTGTCCCCATCGAGGACCCGTCGGATGATCGCGGCATCTACGGTCTCCACGAACGAAAGACCCCGCCATGGGGGGCGGGGTCACACCGAAAGCGGGCCGATGAAAGGGCGAAGCGACGAGGCGAGCAGGTGGAACCGCCTTGAACCGCGGAGGATCGCAGAGGTCGGCGCTGCTGAGGGCAGTTGGAACTGCATTGAACCGCGGAGGATCGCAGAGGTCGGCGCGGAGGATCGCGGAGGACTGCACACCGAAGGAGCTCCCGAACCGCCACGAGCCCGGAATGTTGGATGAACGACCTCGGGAAGCCATTGCGTCCCGGGGCCGTCTCCAAAGCAGTCGTCCGGGCTCGTCGCGGGCAGACCTCCGACTGGTGTGCCGTCCTC
>CAYLPM010000441.1:0-4022 GCA_964385525.1 uncultured Gemmatimonadaceae bacterium | reverse complement strand
CGCGGATCGCGACTGGCCTCTGGCCTCCTTCCACACGGCAGCGCGTCGTGCGGCGGCCTGGCGACGCGGACAGGATCGCGCGCACCGCTTACCTGCGGCCTAGGGCCCGACGGCGTCCGTGCTTACCGCGAATGGTCACCCTGCGGCAACCCATCGTAAGCGTCCCGTATGTGGTCTCGGCTAGCGTCCGCCGCATGACGAAGTCTTTCACGGTCGGGCGGGCGCAGCTCCATACCGGCCGAGGCGATTCGCCGGACGTACCACAGGGGCACCAGCCCGATCGCATCGGCGCGTGGGCCGAGGTCCGGGCAAACGGTCAGGTGATGCGCTATCGTCGATGCGGGGTCGGTCCGACTGTGCTGCTGTTGCGGGCCGGCGATGATCCCGCGTCGCTCTGGCCCGAGCTGGTCGACGCGCTCACGTGCGAGTTTCGGGTCGTCGTGCCCGAGCTTCCGTCGGCCGGATCGAGCGTCGCCGCCTGGCTGGCCGATTTTCTCGACGGGCTCGGCGGTGCGCCGGCCGCCATTGTCGCGGCCGATCGGCAGTGCATGGGCGCGATCGAGCTGGTCCTCCTGAGCGCCGACCGGGTCGCGGGCATCGTGCTGGTGCCGAGCGGCCTGGGAATCGAGCCGGCGCTCGACGGCGCCCTCGCTACTCCCGAGCGTGAATCGCGGGTGCCGGTCCTCCTCGTACCGCGCGGCCTGGCGGCGGCCAGGGCGGTCCCGCTTGTCGCCGGGTTCCTCGCCTCCACCGGGAGTGCTCGGGCCGTGTGACGACCGGGGGGCGATTGAAAGGACGGGTCGGGGACCGTATCGTGTGTCGGTCGCGCTCGTTCGATTTCCCCCAAGCTCCCCGACCGCACCCCGCACCGAGGCACCACGCCAGAATGACGCTCCGCGAGTCGCCGATCGAAGGCTCCGCCGAGCTGCCCGTCCATCTGACGCCGTTCATCGGTCGCGATCGCGAGCTGGAGGAGCTCGTGCGGCTGATACACGCCGGCCGACTGCTCACGCTCACCGGCGCCGGCGGCAGCGGTAAGACGCGGCTCGCCCGCGAAGCGGCGCTGTTGTCGGCCGGATCGTTCGCGCGTATCGCGTGGGCCGACCTCGCGCCGCTCGCCGACGCGGACCTCCTCGCCGCTCACGTCGCCGCCGCCCTGCACGCGCCGGAACGCGCCGCCACGTCGCCGCTGGAGTGGATCGGCGGTGTGGTCTGCGGCGAGCGCGCGCTGCTCGTGCTGGACAACTGCGAGCACCTGGTGGACGCCTGTGCCGACTTCGCGGAGGCGTTGCTGCGCACGTGCCCTCGCGTCGTCATTCTCGCCACCAGTCGTGAAGCGCTTGGCGTGGCGAGCGAAACGGCGTGGTTGGTGCCCCCGCTCGCGCGCGCCGAGGCGGTCCAGCTCTTCGTCGACCGCGCGCAGTCGACGCTGCCGTCGTTCGCACTCTCACCGGCCAACACGTCCGCGATCGGCGAGATCTGCCGGCGGCTCGATGGCATCCCCCTCGCCATCGAGCTGGCGGCGGCGCGGGTACGCGTGCTTTCGCCGGAGCAGATCGCGCATCGACTGGACGATGCGTTTCGACTGCTCACCTCAGGCAGCCGCACCGCGCTTCCCCGCCATCGAACGCTGCGGGCGACGATGGAGTGGAGCGTCGCCCTGCTCGCCGAGCGCGAGCAGGTGCTGCTCCGCCGTCTCGCGGTCTTCTCGGGCCATTTTTCCCTCGACGCGGCGGAAGTCGTCGGCGTCGGCGCGCCGCTCGAGACAGACGACATTCTCGACGGCATTGCGACGCTGGTGGACAAGTCGTTGGTCGTGATGGAGCCCGGCGAGAGCGTGGCGCGTTACCGAATGCTCGAGACGGTGCGCCAATACGGCCTCGAGCAGCTCGCCCGGGCCGGGGAGCACGAGGCGCTGCAGGCGCGACACGCGGAGCACTTCCTCGCCGTGATCGAAGCCGCGGCACCGCACCTGTTCGGCGGCGAGGACGAGCCCGGCCTCATCGCGCGTCTCGGCGCCGACAACGACAACCTGCGCGCCGCCGCCGCGTGGTCCGTCGGGGACGACGCACGCGCGACGATTGCGCTGCGCTTCGCCGCAGCGCTCTTCTGGTACTGGTATGGGTCGACGATGGGAGTCGGGGCAGGCCAGTTCCGCGAGGGGCGGTCTTTCGTCGCCGCGGCGCTCGCGCGTGGGCCGTCGTGCGAGCCCGGCCTGCGCGGTCTCGCGTTCGCCTCGTACGGCCTGATCGGACTCGCGCAGGGCGACTACGAGGACGCCAGTGCGGCGCTGGAACAGAGTCTGGCACTCCTCCGCGAGCACGGCGACGCGGAGTCGACCACCTACGTGCTCGCCAAGTTCGGCGCGACCCGGCTCATGCTCGGGGACGTCGACGGCGCATGGCGACTGCTCGAGGAGGCGTACGCATCGGCGGAGGCCATGCAGCCGGACAGGATGATGCACTCGTTCGTGTACTCGTGGCGCGGCGTCCTCGCGCGCGTCCGCGGCGACCTCACCACGGCGCGCCGGATGCACGAGGCCAACCTTCGCGTCGGCCGGGTCCTGAACCACCGCACGGTCCTCGGCCACGGCCACGCGTTTCTGGGCGCCGTGGAGCTGGCGGACGGTCGGGCGGACGACGCGTTCGGTCAGTTCTGCGACGCGCTTCCCTACCATCTGGATCTCGGCGACGGTTGGGGCCTCGCACTCGATCTCGAGGGACTGGGAGCCGTTGCCGCGCTGCGTGGCCGCCATTCCGACGCGGCGCGGCTGATGGGCGCCGTCGATGCGCTGCGCGAACGGAGTGCGGTGGCACTCATGGCGACCGATGTGGAGGACCGCGCACGCCGCACCGCGCGCGCCCGCGAGCGACTGGGGGGCGCCGCGTTCGATGGCGAATACGCGCAGGGACGTGCGCTCGCGATGGAAGAAGTGATACGTCTCGCCACGGATGACAGGGTCGTGCACACCGCCGAGCACCGCGTGCCGACCGCGTCGTCACCGGCGCTCGGAGCGACGCCCGCCGAACTCGGGGGGCGCGGCACGCTTCGGGTACTGGCGCTCGGTCCGCTCCAGGTATCCATCGCCGGGCGAGTGGTAGAGCCGGCGGCATGGGGCTCGGCGCGGCCGCGCGAGCTCCTCGTCTATCTGTTGATGCACCCCGACGGACGCACGAAGGAGCAGGCCGGGCTCGCCTTCTGGCCGGACGCGAGCCCGGCGCAGCTGCGCAACAACTTCCACGTCACACTGCATCGCCTGCGCAAGGCGCTGGGTCATGGCGAGTGGGTCACGCTCACCGGTGACCGCTATCGCATCGAACCGGCCGCGGTCGAGGAGTTCGATGCGACCGCGTTCGAGCGGGACGTCGCCTCGGCGCGCCGCGCGATCCAGCAGCGGACGGACGACGACGCCGCCCGCCTGGAGCAGGCGCTCGTCCGATTTCGCGGCGACTTTCTGGACGGCGAGCCGGTGGGCGACTGGCACCTCGAGCACCGCGCTCGATTCCAGCGACTCTACGTGGACGCGCTGATGGACCTCGGTTCGATTCTCGTGAGGGACGAGCGCATGGCGAAGGCGGCCGACGTCTTTCGCCGCGTGCTGGTGCGTGACGACCTGCACGAGGAAGCGCTCCTGGCGCTCATGCGTTGCCAGGCGGCGCTCGGAGAGCGCTCGCAGGCGTTACGCGCGTATCGTCGCTTCGCCGACCGGCTGCGCCAAGAGCTCGACGCCGAGCCGGGCGACGAAACGGCCCGGCTCTTCGAGCGACTGCAGCAGGGAGTCGCTGTCTGAGGTACCCTACCGGCCGTGAGATCGGCCGGCGCTACGGGGTGATCTCGCGCCTTCCGATCTGATACCCCTCCGGCGGCTCCGCGCCGAGCAGGTGCCGCACGAAGTAATCCCATCGCCGCCGCATCATGTAGTTGTTGTCCGCGCCGTACCCGTGACGCGCGTTCGGGAACATGATGAGATCGAAGTCCTTCCCCGCGTCGATCAGCGCATCCACGACGAGCGTGGTGTTGTA